>CAZUXN010000001.1:0-12998 GCA_964624735.1 Candidatus Woesearchaeota archaeon
GTAATTGAGTAAAAACAAATAAATAGTATTATTGTGTTAGGTTTGGATGATTTGGAAATTTGTTGGGGTGATGTTGACGTTGTTGATTGTGTTGTTTTCGGTTGGGATTGTGTACCAGAATATTCCCGGGACGCCTATTGAAATGAAGATTGAGGAAATTAATAATGAGTCGTTTCCAATAATTAATTATGAGGGGACGCCGGTGTTTTTGGAGAATTTGAGGTTTAACCATAATGACATTTCTTATTTTATTAATAGTTCTTGTTCTGATGTTCGGAGAAATGCGATGATTGAAGCGTTTGATTTGTTTGAGTGGATGGTGGATAATGTTCGGTTTCATGAAGTTTACAGCGACGCTGATATTGATGTTGAGTGTTCGGATAATTTTGTTGGGCTTGGCGATGGATTGTTTGCGGCTGGAGAGGGTGGGCCAGTTAGAATTATTAATATGAGTCGGTTTAAGGTGATTGAGAAGGGAAGGATTTTTCTTTATGATGACCCGAGGTGTGATTATCCTATTGTTGAGTTGCATGAGCTGTGGCATGTTTTTGGGTTTGACCATTCTGATAATCCGATGAGTATAATGTATAATACTTCGAGGTGTGAGCAGAGGACGACGACTGATATGATTGAGTTGGTTGATGATTTGTATTCTATTGAGGCTTTGGCCGATGTTCGGATAAGTGATTTAGTTGCGGTTAAAAAGGGTAGGTATTTGGATTTTAATGTGACGGTTTTGAATGAGGGATTGCTTGATGTTTCTGATGTTGATTTGAGTATTGTTGTTAATGGAGAAGTTGTTGATGTTTTGAACTTTGGGAGGATTGATGTTGGGCTTGGTCATGTTCTTCGTGTTGAAAATCTTCGGTTGTCATCGCGTGATTTTGATTTTGTTGATTTTTATGTTGATAAGGAAAATGTTATAATGGAGTTGGATGAGGGGAATAATTTTGTGAGGATGACGATTGAGGATTTGTAAAAATTTAAAAGGTTGTTGTGGGTATTTTTTTGATGGAATGTTCTTTGGATTATATTTGGATTTTGAAAGCTTTAGCTGAGTTGCCGTTTAGTGTTGGGAAAAATTTGCTGGCTGATATTTTGACCGGGAATTTGAAAAATAAATCTGTGGTGAAAAATCGGCTGGATGAGTTGGGGAGTTTTGGTGAGTTGGATTTGGAGCGAAATAAGATTTTTCAAGAGATTGACCGATTGGTCGTGAATGGGATGATTGAATTTGTTGCGAGTGATTATAATAAGTTTGTTAAGGTTTTGTCGTTGACGGCGAAGGGGCGGGCTGAGATTTTTAATCCTGAGTTGAATGGGAGGAAGTTGGGGAAGAGATTTGATTTTGGGAAAACTGAGATTACCGAGGCTGATAGAGTTCGGTTTCGCGAGTTGGATAGTTTTCTTGGGATGTTTAATGACGAGCAGAAGAAGGCGATAATTTCTGAGGGAGCGAATGTGCTTTGTGTTGCCGGGGCTGGTTCTGGGAAGACGATGGTTTTGACGAAGAGGATTGAGTTTTTGGTTAAGTATCGTGGGGTCGCTCCGAAAGATATTTTGGCGATTACTTTTACGAGAAAGGCGAAACAGGAGATGGAGAGACGACTTTATGGCTTGGGGGTGAATGGCGTTGCTGTTCATACTTTTAATTCTTTTTGCGAGGGGATTTTAAGAAAGCATGAGGTGAAAATTTATGGACGATCGATTCGGATGCAAAGTTATGGGGATAAAATTCTTGCGATGAATATGGCTTTGGCGTCGATGGGATTGGATATGGATGATGTTTTGGATGGATATTTTAATGTGGGGCAAAAGAAATTTATGACTAGGAACCAGATGGCAAATAGTTTTATGAATGATTGTTTTTCAGTGATGGATTATTTTAAGGTGACTGGGATTGAAGAATATGATTTTAGTAAAGGGGTTGATGTTAAGCATAAAAAAAGTGCGGAGAGGATTAGGAACATTATGATGTATTTAAAGAGGCATATGAAAACGCAAGGGTTGAGAGATTATAGCGACCAAATGATTGACGCGATTGATTTTTTGAAGAAGAACTCTAATGATATTCCGAAGTTTGGACATGTTTTGGTTGATGAATATCAGGATGTGAACGCGATGCAGATTGAGTTGTTGGATTTGTTGGTGGTTCCGAATTTATTTGTCGTCGGTGATCCGAGGCAATCAATTTTTGGATGGAGGGGTTCTGATATAAATTATATTTTGGATTTTGAGAAGTCAAGGGGTAATGTTGAGGTTGTGCATTTGACTAAGAATTATCGGAGCGGGCGTGGGATTGTTGAGTTTATGAATAATTCTATTTCGGAGATGGGACTACCCGATCTTGAGGTTGGGTGGAATTCGGTATTCGGGGTGTCGGGGTGTCGAAAAAATAATGATGTTAAGATTAAGATTTTGAATTTTGAGAATGAGGCGATGGAGCGAGAGTTTGTTTTGAGGGAGATTGTTGATGGTAATATTGCATATGGCGATATTTTTGTTTTGGCCCGGACTAATCGGCAGTTGATGGAATTGTCGGCGTTGATGAAATCGCGAGGGGTGTCTCACTTTGTGAAAGAAGACGCGAGAATCGAAGATTCTCGAGTTGGAAGTGAGAAGTCCGCTTCGCTGGAAGTTGGAAGTGGGAAGGTTACTTTGGCAACGGTGCATGCAATTAAAGGGCTGGAGGCGAAGAAGGTTTTTGTGATTGGGGTGAATGAGGCGAATTTTCCATGCAAGGCTTCGGACCATCCGGCGATTGAGATGGTGAAGAGGGATGAGTACGATAGGGAAGAGGAAGAGAGGCGGTTGTTTTATGTTGCGATTTCTCGGGCGAAGGAAATTTTGTATTTGACTTATTCAGGGAAGAAGCCGAGTTATTTTATTAATGATAAGATGAAGGGAATGGTTGATAAGAAGACGGATGACAGAGAACAGATGACGGGGGATGTTGATAGTGATGTTGCTGAGGAGTTAAAAAGTTGGAGGAGAGTTTTGAGTTTGGAGAAGGGGGTTCCGGCTTATGTTGTTTTGAGTAATGCGGTGATTGATGAGATTATTCGGGTTAAGCCGAAGGACGCTGATGAGTTGTCTGAGGTTAAGGGAATTGGGTCGGCGAAGTTGGTTGAGTATGGGGCTAGAATTTTGGAGATTGTTAATGGGGTTGAGGAGTAGTTTAATTTATCTTCTATGTTCTTCTCTAAATCTGGTTATTGGTGGTTCATAGAAGGCGGTATGATATGATTGAGCGACTCTCCTTTGGGGAGCTATGCTTATTTCTATTCTTCCATTATTGTAAATGTCCGATTTAAACGAAGACCTTCTTTATAAATAATTTCGAGGCAAAATTTCTAACCATGTTTTTACTCTATGTCTTTTTTTTTCGAATTCTTTGGATTCTAATATTAAGTGAGGGTTTAATCTTTTTAGAACTTGCTTTAATCTTATGTGTATGTCGCTCATAGTATTTTTAGGGCATTCTAATTTATAATGGTTGTTATATTGTGCGATATATACTTTGTAGTATAACAATGTTTTATAAGGGAGTTTTGTTCGGATTTTTGCCCGGGAAGAAGAGTGGGGAAATATGATGGCGAAAATTTTGGGGCTTGGGCTGATAATGATTCTTTTAGTTGGTTCGGCTTTTGTTAGTGCTGATATTTGTTATTCTTGTGCTGGGTCTAGTCATATTGTGCATGATGATTATTCTTCATATATTATTACTAGTTATGGTAGTTCTGATTTTTCTGGGAGTATAATTTCTTCAGTGAGTGTTCATTCTTATAATTCGGCGATTTGGTCTTCTTGTAATTCGTGTTGGTGCGATGGGGATGATGATTTGGATGATGATGGGTATGACGAGGATGATGATTGTGATGATGGTGACGCTGATGTGAATCCTGGAGCGATTGAGATTTGTGGGAATGGGATTGACGAGAACTGTGATGGGGTTGATTTAGAATGTCCTGTTATTGCTTGCTCTAAGGACTTGGATTGTGGTGTTCCGAGTTGTGGTGGTGTGAATTATTGTTTTGGTGGGGATGTGTTTCAAGATTATGATGTTCCTGTTTGTAGGAATGCTGGGGAATCTAATTCTTATTGTTCGAGTTATGTTGCTCCGTGGTTGATTTGGGATTGTGAATATAATTGTGCTTTTGGACATTGTATTGTTGAACCGGATGATGATTTGGATGATGACGGATATAATAATGTGACTGATTGTGATGATAGTGATTATTATGTGAATCCTGGGGTTGCTGAGAATTGTTTGACTGCTTATGATGATAATTGTGACGGGCAGATTAATGAGGGTTGCGTTGTGCCTTGTGTCGAGAATGTTGTGAATGGTTCTTGGAGTGAGTGGGAGAATGTTAGTGATTGTGTTGATGGGACTTTTGAGCAGATGAGGACGAGGACCGAGTATGATGCGAATTCTTGTGGGACTTTTGATGACGTTGTGCACGAAGAGATGAGGGAGTTGGCTTGTTCGGTTGCGGAATGTTGTGACGATGTGGATTGTGCGATTGATTATTATGAGGATGGGTATTGTTCTGGGGATGACGTCTATAAGACTTTCCATAATTTTAGTTGTGTCGGCGGTGAATGTTTTGAGAATGTGAGTGAGGTTTTTGTTGAGGGGTGTGGTGATGGTTGTTCTGGTGGTGAGTGTGATGATGATAATGGGAAACACTATGTTTTGACTCGGAGAGGTGGAGATGATGAGAGTCGGAGTGTGAATTATATTATTGATAGTGATTCGGTTTTGTTGGAGTCGATTGAGATTTCTGCTTTGGATAATGTTTATCTTGAAAATGATGTTGATAGTTTTGATTGGAGTTTGTTTCTTTTTGTTGCTTTGGTTATTGGGGTTTTGTTTTTGTTGGTTTTGATTTTTTTGTTTGTTAGGGGTTGAGGTAAATTTTGAGTTGTTTTAGTTTAGTGGTATGATTTAGTTTTAAAGATGAATGCTCCAGCCGGGATTTGAACCCGGGTCACCGCCGTTCTCCAACAAAATCTCGTAAGAGATTTTTAGTGGTTGTTCGAGAGAACATAAAGTCGTTGTCTCATCGACGAGGACTTTCCACCTCTGAGAGGGCGGCATCCTTGGCCACTAGACTACAGGAGCTTGTTATTAATTAATGAGAATGGTTTAAAAATGTTTCACAGATTAAGCTTTGAAAACTTTGTAGCCCTTTCTTGCTTTCTTGTTAAGCTTGGTTCCGATTTCATCGCCTTTTTTTGCTTTGTCTATTTTTTCGTGATTGAGTTGTATGCTTCTGATTTTTTGCTTGAAGTCTGTTTCGTCGCCGCCTTTGATTTGAACTCTGTCGCCGATTTTTAGTGGAGACGTTAGTTTTATTGCTGCGACTTTTATATTTGCGAAGTAGTTTGAAACAACACCTATTTGTTTTGGTTTTGCCATAATTATGTATGATAAGTGTGTATATAAATTTTTTGGCTGAAAGATTTAAATAAGTAGTAAGACTTGTTTTGGTATGGAGATTAATTTTGCGAAGATTGAGCGGAAGTGGCAGGAGCGGTGGGAGAAGAAGAGGGTTTTTGAGGTAGATGAATCTGGGAAAAAGAAGTATTATGTTTTGGAGATGTTCGCGTATCCGTCGGGGGAAGGGTTGCACATGGGACATGCTTTTAATTTTGTGATTGGGGATGTTTTTGCACGGTTCAAGATTATGAATGGGTTTAATGTTTTGCATCCGGTCGGGTATGATGCTTTGGGATTGCCAGCGGAGAATGCGGCGATTAAAGTTGGGATACATCCTGAGGATTATACTAATAATAATATTCCGAATTTTATTAAGCAACAGAAGGGGCTTGGGTTGAGTTATGATTGGTCGAGGATAATTAATACTGCGGATTCTTCTTATTATAAATGGGACCAGTGGATTTTTTTGAAGATGTTAGAGAAGGGGTTGGCGTATCAGAAGGTTTCGGCTGTTAATTGGTGCCCGAAGTGTAATAGTGTTTTGGCAAATGAGCAAGTTAGCGACGGGAAGTGTTGGATACATGATGATTGTGATGTTGAGGTTCGGAATTTGAAGCAGTGGTTTTTGAAGACGACGGCGTATGCGGATGAGTTGTATTCTGGTCTTGATAAATTGACTGGGTGGCCGGAGAAGACTTTGGCTATGCAGAGGAATTGGATTGGGCGTTCCTGCGGAACGGAGATTGATTTTGTTGTTTCGCGAGGGGATGGGAAAATTGGCTCACGGATGGACACGGATGGACACAGATCTGAAGGGAAAGGGAAAACTATTTTGGTTGATGCAGTGAATTGCTTGGTTGATAAAGAGGGGAATGTGAACAAGGAATTAAAAAAATATCTTGATTCTTTGCCAAATAGAAAGATCGTTTTGACGAATGCTTCTCTTAAGAAATATGATTTGTATTTTAAGAATATTCAGGATTATGAGATTTTTACTTTAGAATTTAAACCCGAGAAAGAAAATCCTGAGTATTATAAAAAGGCTTTAAAGAAATTTGGATTGAAATCTGAAGAGGTTGTTTATTTTGAGCATGGGAAAGAAGCGGTGGAATCTGCTAAGTCTATTGGTATTGATACTTTATTTTATAATGGAGATGTTGATGGGGTTAAAAAATTTATTGATGACAAACTGGATAATATTTGGTCGATTTTTACGACTAGGCCGGATACGATTTTTGGGGTTACGTTTATGGTTGTTTCGGCGCAGCATTCTCGGTTGGATTCTTTGGTTACTAAGAAGCAGAGGAAGGAGGTTGAGAAGTTTTTATCTAGGATGAAAAGTGTTGGGAATAAGGATGTTGGGGATTTGGAGAAGGAAGGGTTTTTTAGTGGGAGTTATGCTGTGAATCCTGCGAATGGAGAGAGGGTTCCGATTTGGGTTGGGAATTTTGTCGTTGCTGATTATGGGTCTGGGATGGTGATGGGAGTGCCTGCGCATGACCAGAGAGATTTTGAGTTTGCGAAGAAGTATGGGATTGAGGTTCGGGAAGTTGTTAGGAATGGTAATAAAGAGCAGGATGTTAAGGATTTAAAGGATGCGTTTACTGGTGCTGGTATACTTGTTAATTCTGGGGAGTTTGATGGTTTAGATAATGAAGTGGCTAAAAGGAAAATTACTGCTTGGCTTGAAAAGAAAGGTGTTGGGCGGAAGGTTGTGAATTTTAAGTTGCGGGATTGGGGGATTAGTCGGCAGAGATATTGGGGGACGCCGATTCCGGTTGTTTATTGCGAGGAGTGTAAAAAAAATGCTGAGGAGAATTCTTTGACTTTGAATTTTTATAATCAGGAAGCGTTCGAGAATTTGGCGAAAGGATTAAAAACTATTGAGACGAGGGCTATGAACCCTGACGAGAAAGATAGATATTTTGGAAATTTAAAAAAAGGGGATTCTCTGAAATGCGTAAACAAAAATAATTCTAAAATTATTTATTTGGAAATTTTGGGAAAACAGGATTATAAGGATTTAAAGGATTTGTGGCGGGACAAGAATTTGTTGAGTGAAATATTTCCGGGGAAAGAAATTAATTCCTTTAGTGATTTGGAAAAAGAATATTCGTATGCTTCGGATTATCTTGACAGGATAAAAAAGAACGGGCTTGTTTCTTGGAAGGTAAGGAGAATTGTGCCCGGTGTCGTCGCTGTTCCCGAGAAGAATTTGCCGGTTGAGTTGCCGAAGGATGTGAAGTTTGGGAAGGGGAATCCGTTGGAGACGAATGAAGATTGGTTGAATGTGAAGTGTCCGAAGTGCGACGGGAGAGCGAGGCGGGAGAGTGATACGATGGATACGTTTGTTAATTCGTCGTGGTATTTTATGAGGTATTGTGATGTGAGGAATAAGAAGAAGATTTTTGATGTAAAGAAAGTGAAGTATTGGTGTCCAGTTGATTTTTATGTTGGCGGGGCTGAGCATGCTTGTATGCATTTGATTTATTCGAGATTTTATGTGAAGTTTTTGAGAGATTTGGGATTGATTGATTTTGATGAGCCAGCGATTAAGTTGTTTCATCAGGGGATGATTAATGATGAGAAAGGGGAGAAGATGAGTAAGTCGAAAGGGAATGTGGTTGAGCCGTTGGAGACGATGGCTAAATATGGGGTTGACACGACGCGGTATTTTTTGCTTTCGATGGCTTCGCCTGATAAGGGGTTTAATTGGAGTGATAAAGAAATTGCTGGGGCGCAGAGATTTATTAGAAAGGTTTTTGAGTTTTATGAGAGTAATGAGGTTAAGGATATGGGTGATGGGTTTGTGGATTCTAATGAGGTTTTATCGAGGCTGGATGAAGCGATTGTTGGGATTAGTGAGAATATTGAGAATATGGAATTGCGGGCGGCTACTATTAAATTAAAAGAGTTGTTTAAATTTTTGGCGAAGGAAGAAAGGATTTCGATTGAGACCAGGAAGAGGGCTTTGAAATTGTTGGTTCCGTTTTGTCCGCATATTGCTGAAGAGATTTGGGAACACTTGCGCGTTAGTCGGAAGTCGGAAGTCGGAAGTCGGAAGTGTGATTTTGTTTCTTTGGCTGATTGGCCGAAGGTTGATGAGCCGAAGATTCAGGAAAAGAGGGAAGATTCTGATTTGAATGGGAAGATTGTTGAAGATGTTAAGAATATTTTGGCGAAGGTTGATGGGGGAAAGGTTTATGTTTATGTGATGCCGTTTGAGATTGGGAAAATTGATGTCGAGAAAATTTCAAAAGAGATTGAGAAGGATGTTAAAGTTTTTGCGGTGAATGATTCTGGGAAATATGACCCGGAGGGGAAAGCTAAGAAAGCGAAGCCTGGGAAAGCGGCTATTTACCTTCAGTAAATAGAGGTGTTAGGTATTTGGTATTAGGGTGCTTCGCTTGTTGGCGCTAAATATATAAAGCTGTTTTGTTTTGATGCTTTATGTTTAAGAAAAAAAGTGTTGGTGTGTTTTCTCGGGTGATTCATGGTAATCGGTCGCTTGGACAAAAAGCGGCGGATGGATTGACGAGGTGGGCTGGGAGTTGGATGTTTATAATTTTGTTTTTTGTTTTTCTTGGGATTTGGATAGGGACGAATGGAATTTTTGTTTTGAGACATCTTCGAGGGGATTTGGTTGACCCGTATCCGTTTATTCTTTTGAATTTGGTTTTATCGTGTTTGGCGGCGATTCAGGCTCCGGTTATTTTGATGAGTCAGAATAGGCAGTCGCAGAAGGATAGGATGAAGGCGGAGTATGATTATCGGGTTAATCGTCGGGCTGAGAAAAATATTGAGTTGATTTTGGAGAAGTTGGGAACTGTTGAGGCGAAGGTTGTTAAGAAGAAGTAGAAGTATTTAGTGGTTACTTATTTTAGAATTGCTTTGATTCGTCGGACGCCGGCTGAAGATGACTCCTCTTTTATAATTTTGAAATGGCCGAGTTTTGATGTGTTGTCGACGTGTGGACCGGCGCAGATTTCTTTTGAGAAGTTCCCAATTGAGTAGACTTTTACTTTGTCGCCGTATTTTGATTCGAAGACTCCTTGGGCTCCTTGTTGTTTTGCTTCTTTTATTGAAAGTTCTTCTAATTTTATTGGGATTGCTTCTTGGATTTTTTTGTTGACCAAGTCTTCTATTTTTTTTATTTCGTCGTCGGTTAATTTTCGGCTGAAGTTGAAATCGAATCTTAGTCTTTCTGGTGTGATGTTTGAGCCTTTTTGGAAAATGTTTTTGTCGTCGAGGATTTCTCTTAGCGTCTGGTTTAGAATGTGACAAGCTGTATGAAGTTTTGTTGTTGTTTCGGAATTGTCTGCTAGTCCTGATTTGAATTTTCCGGCAGAGGCTGTTCGTGAAAGTTGTTGGTGTTTTTGTAATTCTTTTTGGAAGGATTCTTTATCTACTTTGATTCCTTTTTCTTTTGCGAGTTCGATTGTCATTTCAATTGGGAAGCCATATGACTGGAATAGTAGAAATGCTTTTTTGCCGTCAATTTGTTTTTTGTTTTTTGTAATTTTGTTAAAAACATTTAATCCTTTTTCTAATGTTTTGTCGAAAATTTTTTCTTCTTTGTTGAATTCTTTTAGGATTTTTTCTTGGTTGTTTTGAAGATGCTCGTAGTCGTCGTATATTTTGAAAACTTCTTCTGTGATTGGCCTGATTAAGTTTGTGTCGACGAAGCCGAGTTTTCTTAGATTTATAATTGTTCTTCGAATTAGTCGTCGGAGAACGTAACCTTGTTCGGTGTTGCTTGGGATTATTCCGTCAGCGATTATGAAGGTTGCGGCTTTGATGTGGTCGGCGATGATTCGCATTGTTTTTTCGTTGCCTTTGTATGGTTTGTTTGAGAAGTGTTCGATTTGTTTTATGATTGGTTTCCAACAATCTGTTAAATAGTTATCTTTTAGTCCATTTAATATTGCAACTGTTCGTTCGACACCCATTCCGGTGTCTATGTTTTTTTGGGATGCTTCGTTGTAATTTCCTTTTTCGTCTTTATTATATTGCATTAGGACGTCGTTCCAGATTTCCACCTCGTTTACAAACATCTCTGTGTCTGGTCCGCATGGGCCTGTATTCCCTGCTGGTCCCCACCAATTGTCTTTTTTCCCTAAGAATTTTATTTTATT
The DNA here is from genome assembly GCA_964624735.1 of Candidatus Woesearchaeota archaeon. Classification (GTDB taxonomy): domain Archaea; phylum Nanobdellota; class Nanobdellia; order Pacearchaeales; family GW2011-AR1; genus JAGVXH01. The sequence continues at coordinate 10,582 of CAZUXN010000001.1, forward strand.
TATTCCAAGAGATTTCCAAATTTTTTCTGACTCTGTGTCTCTTGGTGCGTTTTTGTCTCCAGTGAAACATGTTACCGAAATTTTTGCCGATGGTATTTTTAATTCTTTTGTTAGGAATTCGAAAGACATTTCTATCGCTTCTTTTTTGAAGTAGTCGCCGAGGGACCAGTTGCCGAGCATTTCGAAGAATGTGTGGTGAGTTGTGTCGCCAACTTTGTTGATGTCTCCGGTTCGGATGCATCGTTGGACGTTGACTAATTTTTTGCCTTGAGGATGTTTTTGCCCGAGAAGAAATGGGATGAGTGGGTGCATTCCTGCAGTTGTGAATAAAACTGTCGGATCGTTTTCCGGGATTAAAGATGCATTTGGAATTTCTTTGTGGTCTTTAGATTTAAAGAAGTCTATGTATTTTTTGATTAGTTGTTTTCGGTTCATTGTGAGTTGAAGAAGTTTGAGTTTTTAACTATTTAGTTGTTTTAATTTCTCTTGAATTAGTTTGAGTTCGTTTTCGATATCGTCGCGTTTTGAGAATTGTTCTTTTAGTATAATTTTTTGTTTTTCGTTTTTTTGAATTGTCTTCGGAATTTTCGGAGTTGGCAATTTGTCTTGGATTGAATCTATTTCTGATGTTGTTGTCGATATGAGTTTGTTTAATCTTTTTTTTATATCATGTTTTTGTCGTGCAAGAATTTTGAGATTGTGGAGTTTTTTGAGAGATTGTAGAAGGTCGGCTTGGCTTCTTAGAATATTTGATTTGTTTTCTCGGTAAATATTTGGGGTGATTGAGACGAAGAGTTCTTCTTTTGATGCCATTAGATTTGATTGAAGAGGCCTGAGTCAATTTCTGATAATCTTGATTTGATTCTTTCGACATCTTCGGTCCAGCCTTTTAATTCGACTTCTTCTTTGGATTTTATGTCTTTTATTTTTCCGATGGCTGATTCTATTTCTTTGATTTTGATTTTGATTTGTTCGAAGTGTTTTTGGGCTAATTGAAATTTATCAATTCTGACAAAAATTGGTTCGATTTCTCTTGTGTTTTTTTCTTCTATTGTGTTTATTTCTAATGTTTTTTTTGGGAGGTCGGCGATTGATAGTTGTGATGGGAATTCTGGGATGTTATTTTTTTCAGAAGGCCTTGGAGGAATTATAAATTCTTCTTCTGGCTCTTCTGAAAAGTGAATATCGTTTTGGATATTCATGTTTCCTCTTTTCCCCTTAGGAGAAGTATTATTAGTTACTGCTGATTTAACTATTTCTTGATTGAGGTTTTCATTTTTAAAATTCGAAGGGAATGAGGGGAGTTCTGGTAGTTCTTTTTTTTCGTCGTTTTGTAATTTTGGAAGTTCTGGTAGCGTTGGTGCTGTTGGTATTTCTGGTATATCTTTGTCTTTACTAAAAAATCCCATGGTATGATTTGGTGAATTTCTTTTTTATAGGTTTATAGTAATTTGACAATGTCGACAGATTAGGTGGAATGTACCGCCTCGCTTTGCTCCCGGCACGAGAACCTTCCCAAAAATTATTATACACAATTTGGAAAGGTATTTAAAAGGAAACAATTTTTATGATTAATAATGCAAGTTAAACTTCTATATGATCTCGTTGAGGAATTGGCTGGTGCCGATACTGGGAGGATAGTTGAGATTTTGTTTGGGAAAAAAGATGTTAATGAATTTTTGATTGCAAGGAAGATGGAGTTGACGATTAATCAGGTTCGGAATATTTTGTACAAGTTGTCGGCGGATGGGTTGGTTTCGTTTATTAGAAAGAAAGATAAGAGGAAAGGTTGGTATATTTATTATTGGACGCTGAAGACAGAAAAATGTCTGGTGAAGTTGGAGGATTCGTTGGTGTCGAAAATTGAGGAATTAAAAAAGATTCTTGAGAGTCGTGGGGTAAAGAGATTTTATGTTTGTAAATCTTGTGATATTGAGGTTGGCGAGGAGAAAGCGTTGGAGAATGGGTTTAGTTGTGAGGAGTGCGCTGAGGTTTATGAGTTAGCTGATAATAGTGGACCGATTCGTGAGGCTAAAGTAAAAGTTGCGCGAGTTGAGAGGAATTTGAAATTAATTCGTGGGGAACTTGATGTGATTAGAGAGAAGGAGAAAAAGAAAAGAGTGAAAGCTGATAAGAAAATTGCGAAGGTTGAGGGCGAGAGGAAGGCGTTAATAAAAGTAGCAAGGGCGGCGGCACGCAAACGAGTTGCGCGGAGTGTCGGTGTTCGGGGTGTTGGGATGTCGGGGGGCAAAAAAGGAAAGGCTGTGGCGAAGAAGAAAGTTCTGAAGAAAGTTAAGAAGGTTGCAATGAGAAGCAAGGCTTCTCGGGGTAACGGGCGACAGGTGACAGGTAGCAGGAAGAAGGGGAAGGTTGTGAAGAAAGTTGGGTTTGGTGGGAAGTTGAAGAGAAGGTTTGGG
>CAZUXN010000001.1:13098-20145 GCA_964624735.1 Candidatus Woesearchaeota archaeon
GGGGAAGGTTGTGAAGAAAGTTGGGTTTGGTGGGAAGTTGAAGAGAAGGTTTGGGGGAAAGAAATAATGGCGCGGTGGTTTGAGCAAAAGTTTGATGGAGATGATATGCGTCAATCATATCGTCGGCAAAGGATGAGTTATAATTTATCTTATACTACTATTTTGATTGGGATTAATGTTGTTTCTTTTATAATGTTTTTGTTATTATTAAGTATTTATGGGGAAGGTGTTCTTTCATATCTTGCCTTGGTACCTTCAGAAATTCTTGCTGGAAGAAAACTTTGGACTTTTTTGACTAGTATGTTTATACATTCTCCTACATTATTGATACATATTATTTTTAATATGGTTACATTAATGTTTATCGGGGGCTTTGTTGAAAAATTAATTGGGAAGAAAAGATTTTTATGGTTATATTTTGGTGGTGGGTTGGCTGGTGGGTTGTTTTTTGTTGTTGGTTCTGTTTTAATGAAAAGTAATCTTAATGTGGCTGGGCTTGGGGCAAGTGGTGCGATATTTGCCTTGGGTGGCTTGCTTGCAGTTTTGACTCCGAGATTGCCGGTTTTGGTGATGTTTATAATTCCGATGCCGATGTGGGTAGCAATGGGAGTTTTAATGTTTGGAATTTGGGCATTTTCGTTATTAGGGGGTTGGCCCATTGCAAATAGTGCTCATTTTGGAGGGTTGATTGTTGGAGTTGGGTATGGGTTTTATTTGAAATGGAAATATCCGAGGAAGACACAGATGATTAGTAAGTATTTTGCGCGGTAATCGCGAGAAACTATATTTCTCGAGGTGTTGGGTTTGCTTCGCTTGTAGGTGGTAGGCATTAGGTTATAGACAGGACAACTTCGTTGTCAACTTTTTTGACTTGTTTGGTTGGTTGAGTAGTTTTATATAGTTTGGTTTGATTTTTTGTTTATGGCGAAGAAGAGTTTTTTTGTTGAGCACTATAAAAAGTGTTGGGAGTTTTTGTGTGAAAGTCGATGGTATGTGGTTTTTGCGTTGGGAATTTTTGGGATAACATTTTTGATTGGGTTTGCTTATCCTGTTTTTTTCAGGGAGGAAATTTTTGGTTTTCTTGCTGGGATGGTCGAAGCGCTTAATGGGAAAAGTGTTGTCGAATTGATTGCATATATTTTTTTAAATAATTTGAAGGCGGGTTTTTTGGCGATTGTTTTGGGTGTTACCGTCGGGATTTTTCCTTTTGTAATTGCAATTGTTAATGGGTATTTGGTTGGGTTTGTTGCGAGGGAAGCGGTGGCGCAGGAAGGGATTGTTGTTTTGTGGCAGTTGGCGCCTCATGGGATTTTTGAATTGCCTGCTATTCTTTTGTCGATTGGGATAGGCTTGCGACTTGGGTCGCAAGTGGTTGGTGGCTTGTGGTTGGTGGCTTGTGGCAAGAATGGGGGGATAAAGAAGAAGTTGAAGTATAATTTTGTTGAGGGATTGAGGTTTTTTGTTTTTGTTATTTTGCCATTGCTGTTAGTTGCTGGGATTATTGAAGGAATTTTGATTGGAGTTTTGGGATGAGATTTATGCAAAGCTAAGTGAATGTGAATTTAAAATTATTATATCTAATCTTTTAGGCTCGATAAACCAATCATCAAAGATACTGCGCCGATTAGGATAAGTAGCCAGATGATTCCGCCAACTAGGAAGGATAACGCTGCTGCTCCCAAAAAACTTGGATATGCTATCCATGCGTAGATTGGGACTATCAAGAGAGCCAATCCGATTAGTATTGTGATAAATTTATTCATGTGTTTTTATGGGATTTGGTGTTTATAAATTTTTGTGAGATTTGGGATAATGGTGAGTAATAAGTGGAAGTAACACAGACGAGGCACGGAAGACACAGATTTTTTTAAATGGGAGATTTTATAAATAATGGATTGTTGTATATTTTATGAAGAAACTTCAGAGAAGTATCATGTTTATTTTGTCAGAGGAGATGAAAAATGAATAAGGTGGTTGGTTATGTTCTTGCGGTTGTTGGGTTGGTTGTGATAGCTTTGGGTTCTGGGTTTTTTGGTGAGGTTAATTTGTATGGGATTGATTCTTTGTATGTTAGTGTGGCTGGAGTTGGGTTGGTTGTCGTCGGAGTTATTGTTTCTTTGAAGGGTGGGAGTGGTCGAGTGAAGAAGCAGAGTGAGGAGATTCCGATTTATGAGGGTGTTGGGAAGAAGAGGAAGATTGTTGGATATCGACGGGGGTAAATGTTTATTTAGGGAGATTGTCTTTGATTGCTTTTTCCCATCTGTCTTTTGCTTTTTGATATTCTTTGTTTGTATAAAATTGTCTTCTGTCTTCTATTTCTTTTAACTTTGCTTCGGCACTTACTCTTCTTTCGGTTCTGTTTTCATTTCTTATTTTTTTTATGCTTCTTAATCCGAGATGCTTATGTATGGTTTTGTCGAATATCATTGATATTATTATGAATCCTATTGCTATCCAGTAAATCCAGTTGGCTTCGCCGAGGTCTTCGTATCGGAATGACCAGAGTGCAAAAAATCCTGCTAAGTAAACTATCCATGCTGTTTTTCTGCCGAATGGTCCGATGCCTGATTGTTGGACGAAGAAGAAGTATATTATTAATGGGAGGAAGACTGTGATGCCGACTGCGAAGGCGCCGTATTGGAGCATTATTGCCTGAATGAAATTATTTGGAAGGTATCTTATTGCGAGGATTGAAATTGCGGACGAGATTATCCATTGGATTGTTTTATTTTTTTCGCCGCCGAATATTCCGTTTTTACTTATGACTGTATAGACTACTAATAAAATTAGTGTGAAGAGGAGGAGTTTGGCGAAGAGGAATTCGTTGAAGGCGTCGATTTGGAGGATTGTTTCGCTGATGAATTGGATTAAGATGCGGATTACTTCGCGGAGTCCGTCGGTGAGTTGATAAAGTCCTTGGACGGGGCCGGCTGTTGCCTTCGGCAACAAGAGAATAGAGAATAGAGAATAGAGAATAGAGTTGTTTATTTTCATTTAAGGGTGAGGGATTGGATGTTTATAAAATTGTTGATTGGGAAATATTTATAAAGAAGTTTGTTGTTGGTTTGGGATGATGAATAAAATGCCGGAGGCAGGTGTTTTAGATATTGCAATGACGAAGTCCTTGCTTGTCAAAGACCTGAAGGTTTTTTCTAATGGTTGATACGAAGAGGATTTTTGTTTTTGTTTTGCTTGGTATGATTTTGGTTTCTATGGTTGGGATTGTCGGGGCGGCTGATTTGACAGATGAGGCGATTGAGGCGGCCGAAACTTCTGTTACATTTGCTAGTGGATTTTTTGGAACTCTTCTTACTCCGCTGTTTGGAGAAAAAGAAATGTTATCTCGAGTATTTTTTGCACTTCTATTAGGTATGATTATTTATTCTGTTATTAGTGTGATGTTTAAGGAAAGTAGTAAAGCTATACAGTGGATAATATCTTTTGCAATTACATCCATAGCACTTTTAGGATTACCTTCTAATTTTTTAGAAGCAGTTAGAACTTCATATGGGGCGATGGGTGCGGCGATTTTGGTGATGATCCCTTTTATTATTATTCTTATTTTTAGCCTTAGGGTTCGAAGTGTTTTATTGGCAAGGATGACTTGGATATTTTATGCGGCTTATTATTTGGTTATGTATTTTTATCAAATAATTACTCAAGAGGGTGGTTGGATTACTACTGAATCAATTCCTTATTTGGCAGGATTTGCTGGTGGTGTTGCGGTATTCTTTTTTATGGGTGGAATTAGAAGATTGATATTTAAGGGTGAAATTGAGGGGATTAGGGAAATGGGAGAGAAGGGTATTGAGCAAGGAAAGTTGTTGAAAGCTCTTAAGGGAAAGGAGCTTAAAGATGTTTATGGGGCTGAATCCTAAACTTTTTTAAAGTTGATATTCTATTTTGATTGATGAAGATTGGTGGAAAGGTTTAAATAATGCTGTTATCTTATTGTATCAGGTGTTTTAAAAAAATAGCATATGTTAGAAAAAAATAACAATTACAGGGTTTTGAAGATTTTTTTGGATTGTCCGATGGGGGAGTTTGGGCTCAGGGAGATTTCGCGTAAAATTGGATTGGCTTTGCCGTCGGTTAAGAAGTATTTGTTGGATTTGGAGAGAGAAGGACTTGTTGAGATTAGAGAGAGAAAGGGGAGTCCGATTTATGTTGCGAAGATGGATTCTGTGAGATTTAGGTTTTATAAAAGTTTGTTTATGGAGTATGAATTGTTTGAATCTGGCGTGATTGATTTTATTTGGAATAAGTTGTGTCCGGAGGCGATTATTTTTTATGGGAGTTTTGCGAAGGGCGAGGCGATTGAGAGTTCTGACGTTGACTTGTTTGCTATTGGGAAGAAATCTAAAATTAATTTGGATTTAGATAAGTATGAGAAAATTCTTGGGAAGAAAATTCATCTGATGGCTGATGAGGTTGGGAATATCCCGAAAGAGTTAAAAAATAATTTGGTTAATGGGATTGTGATGAGGGGGTATTTTAAAATTTTGAAATGAAGATAAAAGTCGAAAAAGATATTGAGAAGGCGAAGTCTATAAAAGAGATTGTTGATAGTAGATTGTATTTTATCAAGGAAGTTGGGAAGAAGAGTTTTCCGACGATTATTTGCGAGAATTATTATGAAGTTGTTAAAGAATTGGCAACGGCTTTGTTTTTGTGTCGGGGCGTTAAATTTATTGGTGAGTATGCTCACAAGGAATTAATTGAGGGGGTTGTTGATTTGGTTGGGTTAGATAATTCTTATTTGGTTTTTCTTGATGACTTGAGAATGAGAAGAAATGGAAGTCTGTATTATGGTGAAAAGTTTGAGGATGTTTACTTGAAGAATAATGGGGATAAAATTGAGTTTGTGATTAAAAAGATGTTAAATGTTTTGGACAAGGAGTTAGGATGAAGATTGGCGTGTTGGTTATTTTTGTTTTGTTGATTGGTAGTTTTGTTTTGGCGGCGGATGCGCCGAGTGTTGGAGTTGGTGGCGAAGATGTCGAGGCTGTTCAGGGGGTGATTGATAATTTGCCGTTTGATGATGGGGGGAATGTTAATTTTAGTGGATATAAGCCGTATCAGTCGAAGGCGGAAGAGAGGATTGCGGCGATCAATATTTATGTTGGGCCGATTACGAGGGTGCTTTGGGGGGTTGAGTTGGAGTTGAGTTGGGTTTTTGTTTTCGCGTTTGTTGTTTGGATTTTGTTGATTGAGTTGATTATTGTGCCGGTGAGTTCGATTTTTGATTGGGATGTTTGGTGGACTTTGATTGGGGCTGGGATTATTGCGACTTTGGCGATGCAGGGATTTGGGAAAGATTTGGTTGTGTGGATGGAGTCGTTGATGACTCAGTGGTGGATTGGGTTTGTTGTTTTGGTTGGGGCTGTGGTTGTTGGGGTTGTTTATTCTGTGTTTTTTAAGTTTGTGAAAAAGTGGGCTGATTCGACTAGGGAGAAAGATGAGAAGGACAGGACGGGGAGAGATAGGAAAGTTTTGGCGATTGAGGCGAAGTTGGCGAAGGATAGTTTTGGGAATTAGTCTGTCACTTTGAAATATTGGTAGGTTTGTTATCATACAAATGTTTTTAAAGTGGGTTTTACTTATTAGTTTATTACTATAATGTAAATGCCTTTGGCGTATCACTTCGAGCTTTTTGCTCTTTAATCAGTGACGACATATATAGACCCCCAAATGATTGTGATATTGTAACCTTTCGGAATGTGGGAAACGCATTTAGGAAGAATTTGTATATTAGTTTGAGGTTTGCCATTTGGTTGATATTCGTAGGAATATGTCTTATTCCAGTGAAAGTCTGTTTGAAAGGAGGTGGAATACCTTGGTTTATGAATTGTAGTCGTTTCTATGCTGGTTCTTTAACTTTGACCCGGTTAGGGTGGAATTGTAAAAAAGGAATCAGAAAAGAGACGACTGGTATGACTGTTCTGTTGCTGTGTCTGTGCTATTACATTTGGCGTTAGTATAAAAAGAAAAAGTGTACTAGGATGATTTAATTATTCTGACTATGTGACGCTCTTACTGATTCGTATCAAGGATGTAATGCTGATTAGTAATATGTAAAGAATGCAGTGATGGAGTGGTATAAGATTTTGTTATGTTTCGATAAGGAAGAGAGGCTTTATCACCCGCAGCGTATCCTTTTGAATACGGGGCTGGGGCAATGGAAAAGTATTGTAAGTGTTTTTTGAACTGTTTGATTGTAGGGAAGAAGAAACGAAGATCATTAAGGAGAAGAAGCTAAAGAAGAAAGCCAGCCAAGAAGAAAAAACCGAAAGTTAAGTAAAGAAAAGAGCTTATGCATAATTGTGGTGATTTGTGTTGATGTGAGGAGAATTATCAGCTTTTCATCACCCTCCTCCGAAGCCAGATTCTGTCATTAGGAGGAATCTGGCTTTTTTGTTATTATTTGTATTATAAATTGGTTCTTTGTATTGTGGTGGGCATCGGTGGTTTATGATGTGTTTGCAAGGATGGATGTGTGTCCAGGATGGACGGCTTCGGTTGTTTGCAATTTTCGCGAGCAACCGAAGTTTTTTTTGAATAGAAAAATTTTTAAAGGGTATTGTATACTATGTTGTATGCTACACGAAAAGATTGTTGCTTTTTTGAGGAAGGATGGTGGGCCTTGCACACAAAAGGAAATTAGTGGGGCTTTGCCGGGAATTAATCGGGCGGTTTTGTTAGGTTATCTTCGATGTCTTGTTGATGTCGGTGAGGTGAAGTCGAAGGATAGTGGAAGGGCAAAGGTTTACTACTTGTAGTGGGTAGCAATATGGACAAAGGTTTTTATAGCCACATTTCGGAAATTTGTTATATATAATATATACCTTTTGGTACCGCGGCGCAATTTATTGCATTGAACTAGTGAACGGAAATATTGACCCTCTAAAAATGCGGAATAACAGAATGATTTGATTTAGACTTGTCTTTCATTTATTGAGTTTTAAGAAATACGTTGAAATAAGTTTAAAGGAGCATTTAATGGAGCAAAAAAAGAGAAGAAAATCGAAAGAGCCGAAGAGGAGGATG
>CAZUXN010000001.1:20245-31347 GCA_964624735.1 Candidatus Woesearchaeota archaeon
CGAACGAGGTTTGAAAAATCTCCGTTGTAGATGGAGGGTGATTTGAAAATAATCGAAGAGAGCATCTTGTTTTCTTCGTTTAAAGCGTTATTTAACTAACAAATTTTAAACAATTTTTTAGGAGTATTATTATGAAAAAGAAAATGTCAAAAGGGTTAATAATGATTTTTGTGATTGTGATGTCCGTCGGTGTTTCTTGGGCGCAAAGTTCGAGTTCAAGCACTGAAGTCATATCTCAGAACAGTGTTACGGCGAATGTTGGGACATTGGCTGGAGGGAATGTTGATAATTCCTCAAATGCCAATGGTGGTGAAGCTATTGCTGTTGTGAGTGGAGTGAGTGGAGGGAAGTCTGATTCGTATTCTGGTGGAAGTGTTTCAGGTGTTGATATTAAGACAACTTCAAATTATCAAACTCGGACGTCTCTATTAGGTGTAGCTTCGCCTTATCTGCCATTTTGGAACCATGGAGGCTGGGGTCCCATCCGTGCTCTTTTCCCAAATGGACCGGCCGGGAATGTTTATGAAAAAGTTTGGGACCCTGATAACAAAGAACACTTGAGGGAGCTCTATAGTGTTCTTACGTCGGTTCAACATGAAGGTCCAATTGAATTTATTGGTGGGATTTTTGGCGGGATTGGGGATATATTTGTCCGTTCAAACGAGTCTACGTATAAGGGTAAAGGGTTCGTGATTTCAAATTCCCTTATTAAAAATCGCAGACGCAAGGGGCAAGTTCTTATTGTCTTGACTCCTTCCTCAGTACAAGAAGAGAAATTAATTATTGAATCTGGTCTCTATGTTCATGCCGGGAATGTCGGGGTTGAGGGTAATGAAACGCATAATTGGGACCAAGTTTATGATGTGGCTATTGCGGCCACATTACTTAGGGATGTTGATATCCTACTTATTTCCGGTGGGATGAAGGGAGTGACTATCGGTTCAAATAATTCTTTTCCTGGAGGTGCTGTGGGATATAGTCAAACTAATTATGCGATTAGCTTGATGGGTGCTCGAGCTGAAGGTAAAACTGAAGGGGTTGGCCAGCCGCTTATTCATTGTACTGGATATCGGTACGATCCAAAGGAAGCAAATAAGCGGAGAATTTCTGCTACACATCTGGCGCCTGGGATACTTGATAAAATTAAAGCATCGCGATCCTCGAGCGTCGTCTTGCCACAACAACCCGTTCCTAATTCTGGGAGCGATGATGTTCTTCCTAAAAATGGTATGAAAAAGGCCATTGAGTCCCAAAGTCCGCCGCTGAGTGAGAAGGATAAAGGGATTGCAGAAGTGGAAGCAGTTGTCTCGTCGGCTGGAACAGATGCTGGATAATATTATTAATCGTTGTTTAGAGGATATATCCTAGAAAGGAGGTCGTACTAAAGAATAATTGTGGTGTGGTAATTTTGTAGTACCCTAGTCGTTATGTATGAGGATTGGGGAAATTATTAACTGAGGAGCAAAGTCTTCCTCAAAAAAACAAAGGAGAAGAAAATGAAGAAGTTACTTTTACTTATTGTTGTTGTGGCACTGATTTCGATTCCGGTGCGTGCCGATATCATGGTTGGTCAGATTTCGATGTTGAGCGCTGACAACCTGGCAGTTGGTGGTTGGGGTTGTTGGTTTGTACCGCCAACTACCTCGAGTAATACAGGAACTTGGGGTGTCTCTACCGAAGCTGATGACGGGAAGAGCTACGGAATTACTAATGCCGGTGGTATCTTTTCCCAGAATGCAACAGCCATGAAGGGTGGAGTCGCGAGTAATTCGGCGCAAAGTGTCGATGGTGCTAATGGTGCCGCCTTGGACAAGATGTTGACTGCAAATACAATGGATTGTCTAAAGATGGAAAGTTCTGCTGTGGGCAATGCGCAGGCCGTGCAATCGATGGTTAAGTCTAATAGTGCGATGGCGATTGGTCCCGATGGATTAGCAGCGGCTGGGTCCATGGTCGGTGTTGTTCAAATTAACACGGCCATGAGTGGTGGTCTCGCGACCAGCAGTGTTAAAGTAAGTGATTCTGCGAACGCTCTGGTTATTTTGCCGCAAGATAACCATGGTGGTGGACATGGTGGTGGTGGCGGACATTAAGTCAGTTATTCGGAAAGCAACTTGAGATAATTAACTTTTGATAAATTCTATAAGCGTCCTTGGTTCTTTTATGGACTAAGGACGCTTTTTTTATAGTGTGTTCTAAAAAATTTAAATAGTATAGTGCACTATATAGTATTCTTTGTAGAATTCTTTTTTGTGTTTTTAAGAATTAGTATGAGAAAATATGTGATGATTAGAGAAATTGCGAGGGCGATTGATGCATAGGATATTGTTGTGGTTGTCCCGATGGCGGCTCCGGTTGCAAGGTTTTCTTTGATTAGTCCTGTTGATGTTGTGATGATGATGACTAATGACGTGAGTGAGATTGAAATGCTTATGCCGAGTAGGATGCCGATTATCATTGTATTATTTTGACAAGTAAGTTTATATATTTTGTAGTTATGGTTGGGTATTGTGATGGCACGAGAAATTTTGTTCCTCGAGGTGGTAGGTATTTTACTAATGTTTATATATTTTGAAATTGTGATGTTTAGATGGTGATGGTTTATGTCTTATTCGTTTTGGGAATTTATTTTTTGATAAAGGGGGCGGATTGGATTGTTGATGGGGCGTCGTCGATGGCGAAAAGATTTGGGGTTTCGAGCTTGATTATTGGATTGACAGTTGTTGCGATTGGGACAAGTTTGCCTGAGCTTACCGTCGGGATTTTTTCTGCGATTAAGGGAACTTCTGGGATTGTTTTTGGGAATGTTATTGGGGCTAATATTGCTAACGTGCTTTTGGTTTTGGGGACGACTGCGTTGATTAGGAAAATTGATGTTAAAACCGAGACCGTCTGGAAACAAATTCCCTTTGCGCTTTTGGCTGCTTTTATTTTATTTTTGTTTTCAAGTAAGACAATGTTTGGACTTGAGAGAACGAGTTTGACTTATGTTGAGGGTTTTGTTTTTGTTGCGTTGTTGATTTATTTTTTGTATTCTATTTTGCAAATGGGGAAGCGCGAGAAGAATAAGAAAAGGGGTCTTTTGGATTTTGATTTGATTAGTAATATTTGGTCTATGATGAATGTCGGCAAGAAGGTTAATAAATTGAAAGATAGGTTTAACCATTTGGATTGGAAAGTTTTGGTTAAATTTATTATTGGTGCTGTTTTGATTTATTTTGGTGGGAGATGGGTTGTATCTGGAGCTGTTTTTATTGCTGGTCGATTTGGGTTGAGTTCGTTTTTGATTTCGGCGACGATAGTTTCACTTGGAACGACCTTACCTGAATTTGTTGTTTCGATTTTTGCGACGCTTCGTGGGAAGGTTGATATGGCTGTTGGTAATGTTATTGGGAGTACTGTTTTTAATGTGCTTGGCGTTTTGGGTATAAGTGCGATTGTTAGGCCGATGATAATTCCTGCTTTTATTTATATTGACGTTGCGATAATGTTTTTTGTGTTTTTATTATTATTTATTTTTATGTTTGTTGGGAAATCTCATTCATTGAGGAGAAAGGATGGAGTTGTGTTTTTGTTGCTTTATATTTTGTATTTGGCTTATGTTGTTGTCAGGGGTTAGAAGAAATCTCCAAGTCCTTTTTGTTTTTTTGATTCATTAATTGTTTTTAATTTTTGTATACCTGAATCTATTCGTTTTTCTGAGAAATCGTGGGCGAGAAGAATTTGTTTGATTTTTTTTTCATTGATTGGTTTTAATTGAATTTCTTCGACGTATGATGATTTATATTCGTGGAATTGTTTGAAAACTTCCTGCCAATCGAAAATGAAATTGAATTTTTTTTGGACTTGTTTGAATATTTCAATGGGGTATTTGTATTTCTGGACGATTTCTAATGCTTTTTTTTGACCGAGACCTTTGACCCCGCCAGGATTGTAGTCAGTTCCGACGAGGATCGCGAGACATATTAATTGGTCTTTGTCTATTTCGAGTTTTCTTACAACGGCTTGAAATTCAATCAGTTCTGGTTTAACGTCGATATAAAGACCTGATGGAGTTTTTCTTCGGCGTGATGATGTTAGGTTTCTTATGAGATATGGAGTTCCGTAGAGAAGTGCGTCGTAATCTTGAGATGCTGCTGCCCAGACTTTGCCTGTTTGAGCGAGAGTTGCGGCTTCCGCTTCGCCTTCTGCTGGGGCTTGAATTATTGGTATACCGAGTGCCTCTAATAGTTCTTTTGATTCTTGTATTATTTCGTCTGTTATCTTTACAAATCTGCCCGAGTATTTTTTCATTTCTTGGATGTCTTCTTTTTGTTTTGCTTCGGTATACCGTTCTTCGGCGATTTTTTTTGCTTCTTTTCTTTTTTTTATTTCTTCTTGTTTTAATTCGGGAGGTATTCCGTCGAAAATGTAAACTGGTTTTATTCTTTCTTGGAGAAGGTTGATGTTTCGGTAGAATAAGCCCGATAGGTGGGATGTAATATTTCTGTTTTTGTCCATTAGTGGGGTGCCGTCGGGTTGGCGGATTGTTGTGAGGAATTGGTAGAGGGTATTAAATGCGTCGATTGCTATTGTTTTTCCTTTTAGTTCTGAGATTTCGATTTCTTTTCGTGGGATGATTTCTGATATTTGGACGCCCATGTTTCTATCTATTAGATGTTAGCTTTTAGGTGTTAGTGGTTAGGGCGTCTGGTTAATAGATTTTTTGGTTAGAGTGGATGGACTCTTCTGTGATTGATATATTCTCTGGCTACTTTTCTTGGTGAAGAGCTTTCTCCTTTGTTGGAGATTGAAAATCTTTTTGCTATTTTTTCTACCAACTTTCCTTCATCTTGTCTTCGGTGTGATGATGTTTGTCCTCCGAATAGTCCTAGTTGTATTGTTGGGCTGTCTAGTTCGTCTAAGTCTAGGACAAAGTTGGACATATTGTAAATTTCATGGAGGTATTTTGTGATGAGTCTGAATTGGGTTTCGTCTATTGGGCAGAAGGTGCTGTAGATTGCGTTGTTTACTGCTTGTTCTGGGCTGACAGCTAGTGTTGGGATTAATTTTCCTGCGTGGCTGTTGTAGGATTCTGCTGGAGGTCTTTCGATTCTTGGTAGTTGTAAGCAGAAGAAGTGTTTTTGTTTTTTCATTTTAGGTGAGGAAGTCGATTGCGTGTGTTTCTTTGTAAGTTGTGGGTTGGTTTCTTTTTTTGTAGTTTGGGGTTGGTTGTTGTGGATTTTTTTGATTATTATTCTGAACTTGATAGACTGAGTTGATTGGTTGTATTTTGTAATCTGGTTCTATTTTCATAATTTTGGGTTGTTCATAGGATATTTAAAGTTAATTGATTTTGTTTTAGTATGGAGTTTGAGTTTGTGCCGGTGGACTATGATTATTTTGATTTTGATGGTCGGAACTATGTGCGGATGATTGGGCGAGATGGCGACGGGAAAAAGGTTTGCGTTGTTGATTCTTATGATGCGAATTTTTATGTAATTTTAAAGAGGGATGCTGATGTTGATAAGGTTGTTAAGAAAATTAAGGGTGTTGAAATTAGGCAGGCGTCGAGGGTGACGAAGGTTTTGAGAACTGAGGTTTTAAATAAGAAGTTTCTTGGAAAGGCGGTTAGAGCTATTCGGGTTTTTGTGACGAACCACAAGGATGCGCATGATGTTGCGTCGGCGATTGGGGATTTGGATGGAGTTGATAAGCGGCGGGAGTATGATATTCCGTTGGTGACGAAATATATTAAAGAAAAGGGGGTTGAGCCTTTGGGTTGGTACACGGTTAGAGGACAGAGGACAGAGGACAGAGGACAGGCGATTGAAGGGATTGATTGTTATTTGGCTGATGAAATTGAGCCGTTGAAAATTAAGAAGGAATTTGTTCCGAGAATTTTGGCTTATGATATTGAAACTGACGATAGGGAAATTGGGAAGGGGGAGATACTTTGTATCTCGGTGTTCGGGATGTCGGGGTGTCGGGGTGTCGGTAGGCGAGGGAAATGTGGCGTCGTGGGGTCGGGAGAATTTAAGAAAGTTTTGACTTGGAAGAAATGTAAAGGGGCACCTGAGTATGTTGAGTTTTGCAAGGATGAAGCTGATATGATTGAGAAGTTTATTGAGCATGTTAATGATTACGATGCTGATATTTTGACTGGATATTTTTCGGATGGATTTGATTTGCCTTATTTGAAAGCGGCGGCTGACAAGAATGGTGTTGAATTTGGTTTGGGTGTTGATGGGCGAGGTCCCTCTTTTACTCGAGGGCGAATTCCGTCCGGGAAGATTGCCGGTATTGTTCATATTGATTTATATCGTTTTATCGATGCTGTTTTCTCTCAGTATTTACAAAGTGAAACTCTGAGCCTGAATGAAGTTGCGAAGGAGTTAGTTGGTGAAATAAAGGAAGATTTTGATTTTAGTAGATTGAGTGATATGAGGGATTTGGATTGGCGTGACTTTTTTTCTTATAATTTGCAGGATTCTGTTGTGACTTATAAGTTGATGGGAAAGGTTTGGCCTGATATTTTGGAGTTTAGTAGGATTGTGAAGGAGCCTGTTTTTGATGTGACGCGTGACCGGATGGCGACGCATGTCGAGAATTATATTTTGCATAATCTTGATAGGTTTGGTGAGATTGCGGAGAAGCGACCGGTTTATAACGAAATGAATGAGCGGAAGGCAAAGGGGAAGTTTGAGGGTGCGTTTGTTTTTGAGCCGAAACCTGGGTTGTATGAGAATTTGGTCATGTTTGATTTTACTAGTATGCATGCGAGTATTATTGTTTCATTTAATGTTTCGAAGTTGAGTTTTAGTGAAAAAGGTGGCAAGGATTTTTATGAGTCGCCTAAGTTTGACTTAGATGGAGAGAAGAGAAAGATTTATTTTGAGAAGAAAATTGGGTTTTTCGCGACGCTGTTGTCTGAAATTGTTGAGAAAAGGAAAAAATATAAGGGCGAGTATAATAAAAATAAAAATGCTATGACTAAGGCGCGGTCGAATGCTTACAAGCTGTTGGCGAATGCGAGTTTTGGTTATCAAGGTTTTTTTGGGGCGAGATATTATTCTCGTGAGGCGGCGGCGGCAACTTTAGCTTTTGTTCGGAAATATACTCATGATACGATTGATATTATTAAGAAAGCTGGGTATACTATCGTATACTCGGATACGGATTCTATTGCTTTTTTGATTGGTGGGAAAACTAAGGGTGATATTTTGAAATTGTTGAAGAAAATTAATAAGGGATTGCCTGGGATTATGGAATTGGATTTGGAGGATTTTTATCGGAGGGGTTTGTTTGTTTTGAAACGAGGCGGGGTTGGTGGTGCGAAGAAGAAGTATGCTTTGGTTGACAACAAGGGTAAGATTAAAATTCGTGGGTTTGAAACGGTGCGGCGGGATTGGTGCCGGTTGACTAGGAATTTACAGAGTGAGATTTTGACGAAGATTTTAGAGAATGGGAATGAGAAGGCGGCGTTGAAACTTTTGAAGAAGGTTGTTGAGGATTTGAGGAAGCGGAAGGTTGGGCTGGATGAGTTGATGATTCGGACGCAGTTGCGACGGCCGATTGGTGAATATGTTTCTGAAGGGCCACACGTTGTCGCTGCGAAGAAGATGGAGGCGCAGGGAGTTCCGGTTTCGACTGGGATGTTGATTGAGTATTTTATCGGGGAGGGAAGCGGAAAAAGAATTGGAGACCGAGTTTGTTTGGCTGGGGATAAAGTTAGTTATGATATTGATTATTATTTGAAGAATCAGATTTTGCCGGCGGTTGAGAATATTTTTGAGGTATTTGGGGTTGATGTTAAGTCGGTTGTTGAGGGGAGTGAGCAGAAGAGGTTGTTTTAGTCAAATATAAAAGGAGTTGTTTGTTTTGGTTTTTATGGATAAGAAGAAGGGTTATTCGGAGTATTTGAAAGAGAAGTTTCCGGCGAAGGCGAAGTTTGTTGAGAGGATGGAGGTTTTGCTTGGCGAGGCTGGGGCGAAGGATTTTTTTGATATTTCGTATACGCGGGCGCCGGTTTCGATTCGGTGTAACACTTTGAAAATTTCTGTTTCTAATTTGTTTGGTAGGTTGAGGGATTATGGGTGGGATGTTCGGCAGCCGTTTTCTGAATTTCCGGAGGTGATAATTGTTGATTCGAAGTTGGAGCCGGGGGAGTTAGGGAAGACGAAGGAGCATTTGTTGGGGTATTATTATGTTCAGGAGATTTCGTCGATGTTGCCGATGATGGTTCTTCGTCCCGAGGCTGGGGATTTTGTTTTGGATTTGTGTGCGTCGCCGGGCTCGAAGACGACTCAGGCGGCGGCGATGATGGGGAATTCTGGGACGATTATTGCGAATGAGATTTCGATGGGGCGGATTGGGATTTTGAATTCTAATTTGGAGAGGTGTGGGGTTATGAATGCGATTGTGACGCGGAAGGAAGGGGTTGCTTTGTGTGAGAGATTTTTGAAGAAGTCGAGGTTTCGGTTTGATAAGATTTTGGTTGATGCGCCGTGTTCGGGTGAGGGAACGTTGAGGAAATCGCCGAAGACTTTTGAGATGTGGAATGTTAATATGATTAAGAAGATGGCTGGGACGCAGAAAAGGTTGGCTGCTGCTGCTTTGAAAATTTTGAAAGTTGGTGGGACTATGATTTATTCAACTTGCACTTTAGCACCGGAGGAGGATGAGGGCGTTGTTGATTATTTGATTAAAAATTTTTCCGTGGAAGTTGAAAAGATTGATTTGCCTCTTAAATTTCGGGCTGGGGTTACTTCTTTTGGGGATTTAGAGTTTGATAAATCGGTTGAGAATTGTGTGAGGATTTACCCGCAGGATAATGATACGGATGGGTTTTTTGTGGCGAAAATTAGGAGGGTTGGATGAGATTGATAATTACTCGACATGGAGAGACAGAGGAAAATAAGGCGGGGATTAAGCAGGGGCATTTGCCGGGGACGCTTTCTGAGTTGGGAGTGAGGCAAGCTGAAAAATTAGCTGAAAGATTGAAAGATGAAAAAATTGACTTGATAATTTCGAGTGATTTGGCGAGGGCGTTGGATACTGCTAAGATTATTGCCAAGTTTCATCCTGATGTTGATTTGATTTTGAATGAGAAATTGAGAGAAAGATATTTTGGGAAATTTCAAGGTAAAACAAAAAAAGAATTTGGTATTCCGAGTCATTTACCGGTTTCTGATTTTGCTGGTGATGATGATATTGAAAGTGATAAAGATTTTTTTTCAAGAGGTGGAGACTTAATTAGAGAGGTTATTGGACGACCCGAAGAAAATATTCTTTTAATCGGGCATGGTGGGATTATCAAATCTATAATTGGGAATTTATTGGGAATTGAAAACTTGAAAGAAATTGAAGGTTTGAAGAATACTTCGGTTAGTATTTTTGAATACGGGGAAATGAAATTATTAAACTGCGTGAGGCATTTGGATGAAGATACAGATTTTAGATAAGACGAAGAAGAAGAAGTTTTTGAAGGAGTTGGAAGTTTTTGGATTGCAGAAGATTGAGGAGACTTTGGTTCGGTCGGGGAAGGAGCGGATTAGGGCGTTTTCTGGGGATTTGTCGAGGGGGGAGATTATGGAAATTTGGCGGTTGTTTCCGATTGAGGGAGTTGGGTTGTATGTTGGAAAAGAGTTTGTGAATCGGAATGGGACGCGGGAGGTTCGATTGAGTGTTGATGGGATGCATGTTTGGAAGGAACAGTTGACGGATAAGATTTTTGTTTTGTCGGAGGAGCAGGAGAGTGATTGGTTTGAGGGGAAAGATATTAAGTTATATAATGATATTAGAAAGGGATTTGTTTTGGTGAAGTCGGTGGATGGGAAAGATTTTGTTGGGATGGGGAAATTAGGTGTTAGGGATAAGGTGTTAGGTGTTAGTGTGTTATATAATTATTTGCCGAAGGAGAGAAGGCGGAAGGTTGGGGTTGTATAGGAAAGAATAAATATGGTGATTTTGTTTTGGTTTTATGGATAAAAATGAAATTGATGCGTATGTGAAGGCGGGGGAGATTGCGAAGGAAGTTAAGGTTTTTACTAAAGAGATTGTCTGTTGTGGTGTTAAGTTGATTGATGTTGCTGAGGGGATTGATGCGAAGATTGTTGAGCTTGGGGGTGAGATGGCTTTTCCTGTGAATTTGAGTTTGAATGAAGTTGCGGCGCATTATACTCCGGAGCCTGGGGATGATAAGGTTGCTGAGGGGATTTTGAAAGTTGATATTGGGGTTTGTGTCGACGGGTTTATTGCGGATACTGCTTTTAGTGTTGACTTGACTTCTGATGGTGAGTATAAGGAGATGATTGAGTTGAATGAGGAGATTTTGGGGGAGATTAGCAAAGTTGTTAAGTCGGGGATGGAAGTTCGTAAGGTTGGGGATGTTGCACAGGGAGTTTTGGAAAAGTGGAATTCAGAGAAAGGGAATAAGTTTGCGATTATCAAGAGTTTGTCGGGACATATGTTGGGGCAGAATGAGATTCATGCGGGATTGACAATTTCGAATTATAGGAATGATAATCGGCGGGTGATTGAGGATATGGCGTTTGCGATTGAGCCATTTGTGACGATGGGAGTTGGGGATATTTATGAGGGGCCGGTTGGAGGGATTTATGTTTTGGAGAATAATAAGCCGGTTCGGGATAGGGATGCTCGGGAAGTTTTGAGTTTTATTAAGGAGAGGTTTGAAGGGAGGCCGTTTTGCCTTCGCTGGATAGCGAAGGCAAGCTCGTCGCTTGTTTCTGGTGGCTTGTCGATTGCGAAGTTAAAGTTTATTTTGGGCGGGATGGTTAAGCAGGGGATTTTGTATGAGTATCCGATGTTGGTTGAGAAGAGTCGGGCGCCGGTTAGTCAGTTTGAGAATACGTTTTTAATTAGTGATGGGAAGGTTGTTTGTACGACGGGGAATGAGGAAATTTTTTAGCCACGGATTACACGGATTGACACGGATTTTTGTTTTAGATGTGGGGTTGAAATTATCCGGCGTAGGTGGCGGCTCCGTCGGAGAGTGCTGCTTTTGCTGATTTAAGATATTTTGATTCGACTTGTTTGTATCGTTGCTGGTCGTTTTTTGTGACGGAGGGTTGGACTTTTTCCATTGCTTGTTCGAAGTGTTT
>CAZUXN010000001.1:31447-47217 GCA_964624735.1 Candidatus Woesearchaeota archaeon
GGTCGTTTTTTGTGACGGAGGGTTGGACTTTTTCCATTGCTTGTTCGAAGTGTTTCTTTGTGATTTTTTTTGTGTTGATGTTTTCTCGGAGCGCGAGCATTGCGGCTTCTCGGGCTAGTGATTCGATGTCGGCGCCGGTGTATCCTTCGGTTTCGTCTGCTAGTTTGTTTAGATTTACGGATTTATCTAAGACTTTATTTTCTTCCATTTTTTTTGTGTGGATTTTTAGGATTTGTAACCTTCCGGCTTTTTCTGGGACTGGGACGTATACTATTCTGTCGAATCGGCCGGGTCGCATTAGGGCTGGGTCGAGAATGTCTGGTCTGTTTGTTGCTCCGATTACGATTACATTTGTTAAGTCTTCGATTCCGTCCATCTCGGCTAAGAGTTGATTAAGGACGTTCTCTGTGACTCTTGAGCCGCCGCTGTATGCTTCTCCTCGTTTGCCTGCTAGTGAATCTATTTCGTCGAAAAAGATTATGCAAGGTGAAACTTGCCGTGCTCGTTCGAATATTTTTCGGACGCCTTCTTCGGATTTTCCGACCCACATACTTAATAAACTTGGACCTTTGATTTGGATGAAATTTGCTTCAGATTCGTTGGCGACTGCTTTTGCTAAAAGTGTTTTACCTGTTCCTGGAGGGCCGTAGAGTAATACTCCTTTTGGGGGTCTGATTCCCATTCGCGTAAATGAGTCTGAGAATTTGAGCGGCCATTCGACTGCTTCTCTTAAATCTCGTTTTACATTTTCAATCCCACCGATGTCGTTCCATCTTGTCGTCGGTGTTTCAACTAGAACTTCTCTCATCGCTGAAGGTCGGACGATTTTTAGAGCTTCATCAAAATCTTTTTGAGAGACTCTTAATTCATTGAGAGTTTCTTGGGGGATTTCCTGATCTTCTTCTAAATTGAATTTGTGAATGTTTCTTCTGAGGACTGTCATTGCGGCTTCTTTTGCTAAAGAACTTATATCTGCTCCGACGAATCCATGGGTTTTTCTTGCGAGTTCTTCAAGTTTGACTGATTTTGTTAAGGGCATTCCTCGTGTGTGGATTTTTAAAATTGATAGCCTCCCTTCTTTGTCGGGGACGGAGATTTCAACTTCTCGGTCGAATCGGCCGGGTCGTCTTAGGGCTGGGTCAAGTGAGTTTGGCCGGTTTGTTGCACCGATGACTACAACTTTTCCTCGGGATTTTAGTCCGTCCATCATTGTTAATAATTGTGAGACTACTCTTCGTTCGACTTCGCCTCCGATGTCTTCTCGTTTTGGAGCGAGTGAGTCTATTTCATCGATGAAAATAATTGCCGGCGCATTCTTTTCTGCCTCGTCGAAAATTTCTCTTACTTTCTTTTCAGATTCGCCGTAGAATTTAGACATGACTTCCGGACCGTTCAATAAAATGAAGTGTGCTTCAGATTCATTTGCGACGGCTTTTGCTAATAGTGTTTTACCAGTTCCTGGCGGGCCGTAAAGTAAAACTCCTTTTGGTGGTTCGATTCCAAGACGAGAAAAAATTTCTGGACGTTTTAATGGGAGTTCTACCATCTCTCGAACTTTCTTAACTTCATCTGTTAATCCGCCTATGTCTTCATAGGTTATTTGCGGGATTGATTCTTCTGAAATGTCGACGGCTTTTGGGCTTAAAGTTATTTCGGTATTTTCTGTTATTATAACTGGTTGGTTTGGATTTGTTGAGACGATTACAAATCTAAGTTGAGTTAATCCGCCTGATATTCCGCCGAAGCCCATTTGGTTGAAAATTTCGTTAATATCTCCGCCGAATAAATCGCCGAAGCCGTCGGACATTAAATCTTTTCTTTGCTGGGTTCCGCCCATAACTACAATGTCACCTTTTGTAACTGGCTTACCGAGTAGCCCTCGTTTAAAATTGTCTGGGTCGCCTTGAACCATGATTCCTTTTTGGGCTGGTGCGATTGTGATTTTTTTTGCTTCTTTGATTTTTCCTTTTCTGATTTCGACTTGCTCGCCAATTCCTGTTTTAGAATTTTTTCGTGCTATTCCATCCATTCGAATTATGTCTTCGCCTCTGTCGGCTGGGTATGCCATGTCGACGACGGAATGCGTTTCTCTGTCGCCCTTAATGGAAATTATGTCGCCTCTTTCAAGATTAAGTTTTCGCATTAGGTTTGGGTCGATTCTCACGATTCCTTTATACGCGTCGTCCTGTAATGCTTCAACTACTCTGAGTTTAATCATTTCTTCTGTTTCTTTTTTTACCATTTGAAATTTAGGGAAAGTCTCCCAGCATCCTCCATGCACATATTAACCATGTCGTTCATTTGTTTTTCCTGTTCGCCCATGAAGTCGATGATTTCCCGTGGAATTGAAACGGCGTATGAATTCCCGATGTATCTTAATTTAACTTTGAAATTTTTTTTCTTTAGGGTTTGGAAGTCTCCAAATTCTTTTAAGTCTTCCGGGTGAATGATTTGGTTTTTGCATTTTTCGCATCTGATTGCCCTAAGATGAAATCCGTTTTTGTCTATCGTCGCTGGTTCCATCTTTTTATTGCAGTGTTTGCAAAGGATTGTGTTTTCGAATATATCTGTCATGTGTATACTTGTTGTATATACTTTATAAAGTTTTGGTTTGGGAAGAGTTATAAATGGTTTTTGTTTGATTGGTGGATGAGGGAGATAGTTGTTGGATTTAAAAAGTTTTGGAAATTTTTACATAAGGATAGTTGGAGTTCGTTTGCTGTGACTTTGTTGTTGGCGGTTGTTGTTATTAAATTTGTTTTTTTCCCTGGATTATCTTATTTGACTGGGACTCCGTTGCCTCTTGTGATTGTGGAAAGTTGTTCTATGCATCATTATGAAAATGGGTTTGGGAAAATTTTTAATGCGAGTGATGTTTACAGCGAGAAAAATATTTTTTTGAGTGATACTGTTAATTGGATTTTCCAGGATGGGTTTAATAAAGGAGATGTAATTTTTGTCGTCGGTGTCAAGAATATCAAGGTTGGTGATGTGATTATTTTTGAGAGCGGAAGTATTTATCCATTAATTCATCGGGTTGTTGAGGTTGGGGATAGTTATGCGACGAAGGGTGATAATTATAAGACGAATTCTGGACAGTTGGATTCTGAGAAGATGATTAGTGAAGAGCAGATTATTGGGAAAGCGTTGTTTAAGATTCCGTTTGTCGGCTGGATTAAATTGATTTTTTTTGAGTTTGGGAAAAATCCTCAGGCGAGGGGATTTTGTAGATAATTTTAAATAGAAGTTGATGTTGGATAGTCGATGGAATTTTGTCCTAAATGTGGTGCTCTTCTTATGATGAAGAAATCGAGGGCTGGTTGTCCTCGATGTAATTATGTTGCTAAAGGGAAAGTTAATATGAAAATGAATGAGGAGTTGCATGAGGCGGTGCCGGTTGTGGTTGTTGATGAGAAAGATGGAAATGTTAATCCTATTACTGATTGGACTTGCCGGAAGTGTGGTTGCAAGCGGGCGTATTTTTGGATTCGACAGATGAGGGCTGGAGACGAGGCTGAGTCGAAATTTTATCAGTGTGTTAAGTGTAAGAATACAGTTAGGGTTGATAATTAGTTATCTATCTGAAAGTTTGCAAATCTTTGATTTGCTGTGGGTAGGGCTTCGTCTGTGAGTGTAAAAATTTTTTATTTTCACGAGTTCGCAAATCTTTGATTTGTTGTGGGTAGGGCTTCGTCTGTAGGATGAATGGGTAGTTTTTTAAATTAGTTTTTTATCTGATTATTATGGCTCCGTAGCTCAGCCTGGTTAGAGCACTAGACTCTTAATCTAGGTGTCGCGGGTTCAAATCCCGTCGGGGCCATTTTGGATTTTGATATTTTAAAAGGTAAGGGATGTTTAAAAGGTAGGAACGGATGGTATTCTGTTGATAAAATGCCAAGTATATCTGAAAGGAAAGTTTATAACATTGGGAATATGTACGGAGGAGATGTTGAGATTGGGTATAGAAGATTTCAGGATGATATTGTGCAACAATTGTTTAATGCAAAAAAAAGATTTAGAATTGGCTGGATAGAGAAATGGCTTGATGATATTTGCTCTTTTGAGTTTGGAGTCAGCGTGGAAGACCCCAGTAATGACCTTGCTATTTTGGATGCTTTAGGAGGAAATGAAAAAGCTTGTCAATTCGGATATGCTTCTCCGATAAATTTTATACTTTATGAAAAAAGAAAAGTAATGGGAGATTTTAGATAAGTGTTTTAACTAACTACCTTTCGGATTGCTTCGATGTGTTCGGCGACTTCGGTTCCTCGTTTTGTGAGTTTGATTATTTTGATTCGTCCTTTTTTCTCGAAGCTGACAAGTCCGAGTTTTTCTAATATTTGTAGAATTTTTACGGCGTGGGAATAGGTGCAGTCGACTTCTTTCGCGAGTTGTGAGCCGTATTTTGCGCGGGATACTTTCTTTAGTGCTATCAGCATCATGGCTGGTTTTCTTCTGAAAAATAAATCGAAGTTGTCTCCCATTGTGTTGTTGGAACTATATGTTCTGATGTATATATTGGAATGATAATTTGCTTTTAAGTCTTTCTCTGAAAATTTGTCCATGTTGAGTAGATACAAATTAATAACTTCGTCATTTATAGGTGGTAGGGGTTGAAAGCAAAGCTTTCATGGGCGGTAGATGGTGGGTCGCTTCGTTTGTGGGTGGTGGGGAAAGTTTAAATATCTCTTTAAATTTTTGTTGGGATGATTGATATAAAACTTATTCGGGAGAGTCCGGATTTAGTTAGGGAAAATATTCGGAAGAAGGGGCAGGAGGGGAAGGTTGGATTGGTTGATAGGGTTGTTGAGTTGGATTTGAAGTGGAGGAAAGAGAAGAAGCGGGTTGATGATTTGAAACATGAGAGGAATAAGATTTCTGAATCGATAAATGTTTTGATGAAGAGTGGGAAGAAATCGGAGGCTAAGGGTTTGATTATTGAGGCTAAGGCTATTCCTGGGAAGATTGATAAGGTTGAGGCTCGGGCTTTGAAGTTGGCTGGAGAGATTAAGGAGATTATGTTGAAGTTGCCGAATATGATGGATGCGTTGGTGCCGTTAGGGAAGGATGAGAGTGGGAATGTTGAGATTGAGAAAATTGGCGAGACGAAAGTTCCGAGTTATGAAATTTTTAACCATGTTGAGTTGGCGGAGAAATTGGGAGGGTTGGATTTGGAAAGTGCGAGGAAAACGTCGGGGCAGGGGTTTTATTTTTTGAAGGGAGATGTTGCGAGGTTGCATTCGGCGATTTTGAATTATGCTCGGGATTTTATGATTGAGAAAGGGTTTGAATATGTTGTGCCGCCGTTCATGATTCGTGGCGATGTTGTGACTGGAGTTATGAGTTTTGAGGAGATGGGTGTGATGATGTATAAGGTTGAGGGTGAGGATTTGTATTTGATTGGGACGAGTGAGCATTCGATGATTGGGATGTTTAAGGATAGGACTTTGAAGAAAGGAAATCTGCCCGTCGCTATGACGAGTTATTCGCCGTGTTTTAGGAAAGAGAAAGGGGCGCATGGGATTGAGGAGCGGGGGTTTTTTAGGGTTCATCAATTTGAGAAGCAGGAGATGATTGTTGTTTGTGAGCCTGAGAAAAGTTATGATTGGTATGAGAAGATGTTGGGTTTTACCGTTGAGTTTTTTAGGAGTTTGGATATTCCGGTGCGGAAACTGGAATGTTGTTCGGGGGATTTGGCGGATTTGAAAGCGAAGTCGTGCGATGTTGAAGCGTGGTCGCCGAGGCAGAAGAAATATTTTGAGGTTGGGAGCTGCTCGAATTTGACGGATGCTCAGTCTCGGAGATTAGGGATTAGGATTAATTGTGGGAAGGGAAATTATTTTGCTCATACTTTGAATAATACTGTCGTCGCTTCTCCTCGGGCTTTGATTGCGGTGATGGAGAACAATCAGTTGAAGGATGGGTCTGTAAAAGTTCCTAAGGTTTTGTGGAGTTATATGGGCGGGGTTAAGAAGATTGGGGGGAGTGATGAACATTGAAGATGCAGTAGGAGTAAATAATGGGGAAAGTGATGTCGTGATAGAAATTGTAAGCATAGAAGAATTACATCCTGGGATTGAAGAAAGGTATCAGACAATGGTTGATGCTTATGAAAAGAAACAAGAAAATGATTAATTCTGAGGTTGCGATGCGCCAGCTGAAGGCGATTGAGAAGTTGGTCTGTGAGCTTGAGGAGGAACCGAGGTTGGCTGCTGAAGGGCAATAATAGAACGCTTTGCTTGTAGAACGCCTTCGGCTTGTAGAACGGCTGATGCCTTGTAGAACGCTTTGCTTGTAGATGAGGGCTGCGCCCGTTAGTGTATAAATATTCGGTAAAATTAAATAGATGTTTTTGTTTTATATTTTATGGATTCTAAAACTGCCGTTAGTCAATTAAAAGAGATAGAAAGATTTGTTAAGGATTTTGGCGAGGAGTCTCGACTCGCGGCTGAGGGTTGGGGGGAGGATTGGCAGACATTGGTTGCGATTATTTTGTCGGCGCAGACGCGGGATACAAAAACTATTCCTGTTTGTGAGAAGTTGTTTGAGAAATATAAGGGTGTTGAGGATTTGGCTGGAGCTTCGGTTGGGGAGATTAAGAAGATGATTGGGTCGGTTAATTATCATAAGACGAAGGCTCGGAATATTCGGGCTGCTTGTGAGATGATTGTTCGGGATGGGTTTATTGGGGAGATTGTTGAGGAGTTGGTTCGGTTGCCGGGGGTTGGGCGGAAGACGGCGAATGTTTATTTGGTTGAGGTGAAGAAGGCAGCGGCGATTGGGGTTGATACGCATGTTGGGCGGATTTCTCGGAAGATGGGTTGGACTAAGGAGAAGGACCCGCATAAGATTGAGAAGGATTTGATGGCTTTGTTTCCGAAGAGGTATTGGAATTCGATTAATTGGATTTTGGTTCGGTTTGGGCAGACGGTTGGGAGGAGTAGGAAGAGAGAGGATGAGGCGCTTGGCAAACTTTTATAAATTGAGAGTTTTATATTGATGTATGGCTGGAGAAAATACAATGCCCGTTGGTTTCGGTGGGTTGATGCGGTATAAGGAAGAGTATAATTCTAAATTGAAGTTCGGGCCGGGTGTTGTGATTGGGATGATTATTGCGGTGATTGTTCTGGTTATTGGGTTGCGAATTTTGTTTGTTTAAAATGTTTGGCGGGATGAATCCGGCGAAGATGCAGGGGATGATGAAGAAGATGGGGATTTCGCAGGTTAATTTGCCGGTGAAGCGGGTTGTGTTTGAGATGGAGGATTCTAATTTGGTGATTGAGGAGCCGAGTGTTACGAAAGTTTCGATGCAGGGGCAAGTTTCGTATCAGGTTGTTGGGGATGCTGTTTATGAGAGTTCTGAGAGTTTTAGCAATGAGGATGTTGTGATGGTTGTTGAGAAGACTGGGAAACCTATTGAAGAAGTTAGAGAGATGTTGGAGAAGGTTGGCGGAGATATTGCTGAGGCGATTGTTGGGTTGAAGTAGAGTATAATAATTTTTATAAAGGGTTAAGGATTCTTTTTGATATGGTATTTGCTGGTGACGACATAGATGTTATTTGTGGTGAATGTGGGGAAGTAGTTGTGAGAGATGCGTTTTATTATAAGTGTTATTCATGTGGGGATTGTGGACCTGTTTCTGAGCTTCCGGATCCTTCTTCTGAATTAGTAAAACTTGCTAATGAATCACAATAATTTCTATAAACTCTTTTTTTAGTTTATGTTGATGGAGTGGGATGAAAATTTTGTTAATGCGAAGTATCATTTGGCTGTGGTTGAGCGTATGATGAGGAGTTACGGTGAGGTTGGGGATAAGCGGTTTTTGATTGGGATAATTAGGGAGGCGGCTAAGTCGGTTTCGTTTTTGATTAAATCTTTTACGAAAGATTCTTGCGAGGATGTGAAGAGTGTTCTTTTGAAGTATGTTGATGGCGTGACTTGTGAGAATTTGTTTAAGGTTTTAGAGATTGCGAGGGCGCAGAGGAGTTCGCCGATTGAGTATGCGAGGGGGGACAAGATTATTTTGTTGGTTAATGGGAAGTATAGGATTTTGACTGCCGAGAGGATTGGTGAGTTTGTTGGGTCTATTAGAAAGTGTATTGAAAAATTTCGGGAAGTATGACGAAAAGCTTTGCTTTTCGAGGTTACGTGGGACAGGTGACTGGAACAGGAAATTGCGACAGATATAAAAAGGTGTGTGGTGTTGTAGTTTTTGCTCTGGTGCATTATGATTGAGGAAATTATTAAGGAAAAAACTAGTGCTGACCATCTTATGTATGTCAGCTTGAAGTACACGAAGACTTGTGATGTCATTTTGAATTTGTTGGCGCGGTGGAAGAGTTTGATTGAGTTGTGCTTTGATATGCTTTTAAAAAATTTAGTTGAGAGAGAGAAAATTCCTGCAATGTCGACAAATCCTAAACAAAAAGTTGAGTTCATGAAGAAGTATTTTAAGAAAAATTCTGCTGTTCAGGACATTATCCCTTTGTATGTGTTTTTTAAGAAAGTGCCGGATTTGAAAAAGACGAGGGGAGGGGAGTTTCGAAAGAATGTGAATTTGAAAGTATTTGATGTGAAGAAGGTGACGGAGATTAATATGGATAAGTTGGAAGAATATTATGAAATTGTAGAAAAGTTTGTGAGCGCTGTTAGGGAGATTTTAGGTTAAAGATGAGAAAAATTAATTTGAAAGGTGAACGAGCGAAAAGTATTTATAGAGTATAATAATAACGTTTCATATGAGAGTAAATCTTGATATGCAAAATTATATTCCAGTAATGTTCAAAAGAGATTCTTTAGATCCTAATGTACAAAAGAGACGTAGTGAATTATATAATGGATTTTTCGATTCTTTATTTGATTCAGTAAAAATTGAGGGCTCTCTTAGTAAACAATCACTAGATACTTTGGATTCTCTATTGTGGGCTACATGCATGGGTTACATTACTCTAAGAAATGAAAGAGGTAGGCAAATTTGGAATGGAATTTTTGATTATGTTAAAAAACATGATATTAATAGTTTTGATTTGGCATCATATAAATATAGCAAACCAAACATATTGACAAAGGAAGGAACTGAAATTAAGGATAAATTATTAAGGGAAGTGCAGAATAATTTATATGCTTCTGTTCATCCACCTACTTCTGGAAAAGGTATTTGTAATTATCTTTTAACTGAGGGACTTGGGATGCTTGTTACAGGGATAACTGCAGGACTTGTAGCATGGTATAGTATTGCTGAACCGATTGAGCGACGTATTTATCAAAAATTCTTTGAGAGTATTGGTCTATTTGAGACTCCTAAAAAAGATGACTTATTCCATACAATTTTGCAAACGTCTTAGGGGCTCGTTTGTCAAATGAAATTGATAATAATTGTGTTGAATAAAGCTTATAAACCGATTTTTTCTGGTAGTTACACGTTTGTTAAAAATGGCGAGAATAGTTGTTATAAATTCGGGTAAAGGTGGGGTTGGTAAGACGACTACTGCGATAAATTTGGGTGTATCATTAAATAAATTAGGTAAAGAAGTTATTATTGTCGATGCGAATTTGAATACTCCAAATATTGGGTTGCAGTTGGGTGCGCCGATTGTGCCGGTGACTTTGAACCATGTTTTAAAAGGGAAAGCTGACATTGAGGATGCGATTTATGAACATTCATCTGGGACTAAGATTGTGCCGTCGAGTTTGTCCGTTAAGGAACTGACGAAGTTTAATACTAAGAAAATTCCGGATGCTATTAAAAAACTTGGTGGGCTTTGTGATTATGTTATTGTTGATTCTGCAGCTGGGTTTGGGGACGAGGTTATTGCCGTGCTTGGGGTGGCTAATGAGATTATTGTTGTGACGAATCCGGAGATGCCGGCGGTGACTGATGCCTTGAAGGCGGTAAAAGTTGCGCGTGGGATGGGAAAAGTAGTTAATGGTGTTATTGTGACTCGGCATAGTAATGCGAATTATGAAATGCCTTTGAGTTCGATTAAGTCGATGTTGGAGACGCAGATTATTGGGGTTGTTCCTGAAGACAAGGCGGTTAAGGAAGCTTTGAATTTAAGAGATGCTGTTTGTCATACTCATCCAAGGAGCAGGGTTTCTAAGAAATATTATGAAATTGCGAGAATGATTTCTGGTGAAAAAATTATTGAGAAGAAATGGTTTTTGAGTAAGTTGCTTGGGTATTAGGGGAAAGAGTTCTGATGATGTTAAGATGAGAGACGAACATTACTTTAAATGGGAGGGGGAAATTCTTAATATAGATAGGCAAATAGAGGAGTTGAATAAATTGAGTTCTATTAAGGGAATTAGTTACGCTCTCGATATACAGAAAAAGCAGAAAGAGAAAACTAAAATATTGAAAAAGATTTATAATAAATTGGGTGGATGGGAGAATGTGCAGGTTGCGAGACATCCTCTTAGGCCCGTAATGAAAGATTATCTTGAGGGAATGGTTAATGATTTTGGAGAAATGCACGGGGATTGGTATTATGGCGACGATAGGGCGATTATTTGTGGACTTGGTAAGATTGTAAAGTATAAAGTTATGGTGATTGGACATAATAAGAGGGGAGTGAGATTAAGGAATGATTTGACAGACGGGGAGTCTTCTCTTGAAAATATTAGATGTTATAGTGGTTGTCCGAATCCTGAGGGTTTTAGAAAGGCTTTGACTAAGATGAAGTTTGCTGAGAAATTTGGTATACCTATTGTTACTTTGATTGATACTCCGGGGGCTTATCCTGGAGTTGGCGCCGAGGAGAGAGGGCAAGGTCAAGCGATTGCTTGTAATTTGAGGGGGATGTCGAGGTTGAAAGTTCCGATTATTTCTGTTCTTGTTGGCGAGGGCGGGAGTGGGGGGGCTTTAGGTCTTTGTGGTGGAGCTAATAGATTTGGTGCGCTTGAGTTTTCTTATTATTCTGTTATTTCGCCTGAAGGTTGTGCTGCTATTTTGCTTAGAGATGGAAACAAGAAAGAAGTGGCGGCTGAGGTTTTGAAGTTGAGTGCTAAAGAGGGATATAAACTTGGGGCGATTGATGACATTATTAATGAGCCGTTGGGTGGAGCGCATCGTAATCCTCATGGTGCTATTGATGAAGTTAAAAAATATATTGTTGAGGCGATTAGGGATTTTGATGGAATGAGTGGGGATGAGTTGGTTGCGCAGAGAGTTGAGATGATTGGGAAGAGGGGTGGGAAGGATTGGAGAAGAAAAAGAATAAGTTGTTTGGGGTGTGGTGATTAGTTGATTCTTGTTCCGCTTTCGATATCTTTGTCAGTAGTAAGTAAAATGCATTTGTTTGTTTCTTTGTTTTCTGCGGCGAGAAGCATTCCTTGTGACTCGATGCCTCGGAGTTTTCGCGTAGTAAGATTTATTAGGACAATTATTTTTTTATCTTTTAATTCTTCTTTTGTGTAGTTTTCTTTGATGCCGGCGCAGATTGTTCTTTCACCTAATTCTCCGACGTCGATTGTTAGTTTGTATAGTTTGTCGGCGTCTTTGATGTCTTCGACTTCTTTAATTTTAGCAACTCGTAGGTCGAGTTTTGCGAAGTTGGAGTAGTTGATTGTTGGCTTCATATTTTTAATGTTATGTTACTTTTTTATAATGGTTACTTGATTTTTTGAAATAATATTGGTGCTTTTTTAATTTTGTCCGTTTTGAATATCTTTGATATTTTTTCTGCAGATTCGGGAATGAATGGTGATAGGAGTATTGCGATTTGCCTGATTGATTCAACTAATTGGTAGAGGACTTTTTTGTCGTGGGTTTCCCAGGGTTTTTTGGTTTGGATGAATTCATTGCAAGCGTCGATGAATGAAAAGATTTCGTTTAGGGCTTTATCGAGTTCGAAGTTTTGCATATAGGTATTTATTTTTTTTATATTGAGTTTTTTAATTAATTTATTTTCTACTTTCTCTATTCCATAT
Organism: Candidatus Woesearchaeota archaeon; assembly: GCA_964624735.1. GTDB lineage: Archaea > Nanobdellota > Nanobdellia > Pacearchaeales > GW2011-AR1 > JAGVXH01. The sequence goes on from CAZUXN010000001.1 coordinate 43,377, forward strand.
TTTTCGGCGAGGGCTGAGGTTCGCGAGACTAGGTTGCCGAGTTTGTTTGCGAGTTCGTTGTTGTGTCGGGTTATTAAAATTTCTTTTGAGAAATCTGAGTCTTCGAAGACCGTGCATCTTAGTAGGGCGTATCGTACTGAATCTGTTCCGTATTTTTCGATAAGTTCGACTGGGTCGATTGTGTTGCCTAATGATTTTGACATTTTTTGTCCTGCGAGATTTATGTATCCGTGGACCAGAAGTTTTTTTGGGAGTTCTATTTCTGCTGACATTAGGAGGGCTGGCCAGATTACTGAATGGAACCAGTTGATTCCTTTGCCGATTACGTGAACGTCTGCTGGCCATTTGTCTTTTGCCCCAGAGATGTAGTTGATTAGTGCGTCGACCCAAACGTATACTTTGAAATTTTTGTCGCCTGGAAAATCTATTCCCCATTTTGCCCCTGCTCGACTTATGCATAAATTGTTTAGACCTTCTTTTAGTCTTGAAACGATTTCGTTTTTCTTTTCTTTTGGAGTGATATAATTTTCTGCAAATTTGATTAATTGTTTTTGGTACTTGCTTAATTTGAAAAAGTATGCTGATTCTTTTCTGTGCTCTGGTTCTTTGTTGTGTTCTGGGCATTTGCCGTCGACCAATTCTTTTTCTGTTTTGAATGACTCACAGCCCATGCAGTAGTATCCTTCGTATTCTCCTTTGTATATATCTCCGTTTTTTATTATTTTGTTTATGATTTCTGTGACGACTACTTTATGTTCTTTGGCTGTTGTTCTTATGAATTTGTTATATTTTATATTTAGTTTTTCGCAAAGTTCGATGAAGAATTTTGTGTTTTTGTCTATGAATTCTTTTACTGGTAGCCCTGCGGTTTCGGCGGCCTGGACATTTGTTTGCGCGTTTTCATCTACTCCCGTTAGGAAAAAAACTTTTTCGCCTTGTTGTTTGTGCCATCTTGCTATTGTGTCTGTGAGAATTTTTTCGAAGGCGTGACCTACGTGTGGTTTGGCGTTTACATAGTCGATTGCTGTTGTTATGTAAAATTTTTTCATATGTTTATATTTGGAAAAAGATTATTAAAGGTTGTTGTTTCTATTTTTTTGGCGCGAGTAGTACAATGGTTCGTATGTGAGCTTCCCAAGCTTGAGATCCGGGTTCAATTCCCGGCTTGCGCATTTTTAGTTATGTTTTTAAAATGTTTTGGCTTGGGATTTGAATGAGGAGGATAAAAAAAGAAGTTAGTGTTGAACATCCTATTATCGCTAAAAAAATTAATGCGAGTTTGGATTTGAGTGTACGTGAAGGTTTATTGTCGTCGGTGTCGGTCGGTTCGGGGTTGTCTTATTTTTCGCCGTTTGCGTTGGCCATGAGTGCGACGTCGACTCAGATTGGAATTTTGTATGCGATTACTTATTTGTTTCCGAGTCTTGTTCAGTTGAAAACTTCGAAATTGATTGAACGGTTTTCTAGGAAGAAATTGGTTTTGATTGGTGTGCTTGGAAAAATTTTACTTTGGATTCCGATTATTTTGACTGGGGTTTTATTTTATTTTAGGGTTCCTTATATGGTTTGGTTTTTTATTGGGCTTGTTGGGTTGTTTTATGGGGTGACGGCGATTTCTCATCCGGCTTGGTTTTCGTGGATGGGTTCGCTTGTTCCCGAGGATAGACGTGGAAAATATTTTTCTAAAAGAAACAGAGTGGCTGGATTTTTTGGGGTTGTGACGATGGTTTGTGGAGCAATCATACTCGATGCTTCGAAAAAAGTTGGCGTTCATTTTGGGGATGTTGTTGGGTTTACTCTGCTTGGATTTGGTTTGTTGTTTTTGATTTCGGCGTTAGTTAGAATTTGGTCTTTGAATTTATTGAGGAAGCAGTATGAGCCGAGGATAAAAATTAAAAAGAGAGATTATTTTTCTTTTCGGCAGTTTTTGAAGAAATTTCGCGAGAATCCTTTTGGTCGGTTTACTTTGTTTGCTGGAGCTTTGAGTTTTGTCGTCGCTATTGCTGGTCCGTTTTGGGCGGTTTATATGTTGAGGAATTTGGGATTTTCGTATGTTTGGTATATGTTAGTGACTGTTTCGTCGGTTATTTTTCAGTTGATATTTTTGCCGTTGCTTGGGAAAGTGTCTGACAAATTTGGAAATGTTCGATTGATAATTATTTCTTCGTGGGCGATTGTGTTGACGCCGTTGCTTTGGGTTGGTTCCATATTTGTCGGAAGTGATTTGATGGTGAAGTTGTATTTGTTGTTTGTTCCGTCAATTATTGGTGGTTTTGGTTGGGCTGGTTATAATTTGGCTGTGAATAATTATGTTTATGATGCGGTGAGTGGGCCGAAGCGTGGGTTTGGTGTGGCTTATATGAATTTGATTATTGGAGTTGGGATGTTTTTGGGTGCGGGATTGGGTTCTTTGTTGGCTTTGACCGGGGTTTCTTTTATGAATCCGCTTTTGTTTATTTTTGTGGTTTCGGCTTTAGGGAGATTCTTGGTTACTTTTTTTGGGTTGAGATTTTTAAGAGAGGTTCGGCATGTTCGGAAGTTCTCGTCGAATTATTTGATTAAGGAGTTTCAGCCAATGCGGGGTATTGTTCGGGAGGTTCATAATCTTGAGCACTTGGCAGAGAAAGTCGAACATTTTAAATAGGGTAAGTTATTTTTATTGTGATGTTTAAGAAGAAGTGTCCGGCGTGTGCTGAGAAGATTGACAGAAAGTTTAATTTCTGTCCTTACTGTGGGGCGTCATTTAAGTCGCGACGAGAGAAGAATGATTTTGGAATGTTAGGGATTGAGGATTTTGATGATAATATTAGAGTTGAGCAGAAATTGCCGTTTGGGGTGGAGAAGATTATGGGGTCTTTGGTTAAGCAGTTGGAGAAACAGATGGGGAATATGAATTTTGAGGGAATGCCGAAGGGGATTAGGATTAATGTTATTCGTGGGAATCCTCGGATGAGGCAAGTTGTTCAAGAAGTGCCAAAGGTGGGAAAAGAGATTGTTAGTATTTCTAAAGAGGAAACTAATAGGAGAATTGGTTTGAAGAAAGTTGAAGCTGAGTCAAAGGTTCGGAGGTTGGCTGACAGGATTATTTATGAGATTGATGCGCCTGGAGTTCGTGAGAAAAAAGATGTTGTTGTGACAGAGTTGGCGACGGGACTGGAAATTCGTATTTATTCTGAGGATAAGTGTTATGTGAAACTTATTCCGTTGAAAGTTGAGTTGATTGGGTATTATGTTAAAAGTGAGAAAGTTTTTGTTGAGTTAAAGAATTAGAGGTAATTAACTTTAATCTAATTTTTCTTAATTTTTAGAATCATAATTCCTATAATTAATATTAACAAAGCTAAAACAGATAAAATAACATATGAAAATTTAAAATCTTTTTTGGTTTCATTCACAACATTTCCTGTTATTAAGTTCCTTTTTATTGTATCTCCTGTTATCGTTTTTCCAGTCAAGATTGCATTCCCTGTTTTTGTTGTAAGCAATCCTTTAGTCCAACTCCACATCCCCGTGAAAGTCGATGAAGAAGAAGCTCCATACTCTCCTTCGCATCTTAAATTACAAGGATCATAATCTAATGCTCTTTGATTGGGATAGTCTAAACAGGAAGTTGCTAAAACGCAGTCGGTGCAGGCAGAATTCTGCCATTCGCACATAACATTTTGTCCATCACAGTCATAATAACCTTGTGATAATATCTTAGTTCTGTTATCTCTAGTCCAAACACAACCATAATCATTGCGATAGATGCTCCACATTACGGGAGTAAAGAGTTTGCTATCAATTCCGCGTATGTCTCTGTCGCGGTCAATATAGTCAAATAAAGCATCGTTATTCCATA
>CAZUXN010000002.1:0-43282 GCA_964624735.1 Candidatus Woesearchaeota archaeon
CTTGAGGAGCTCTATAACCGGGATCCGGGTTAACCATAGAACCGTGCATAATTCTCCCATCTACCTTATTTGAAAGAGGATCAATCCCAACAATAGTAACGTTTCCTTTAGGGGTATCAGGAACAACCCAGTAGTCGCCGTTTGCAAACTGGCCGTACTGCACTGGCTCTGAAAATGTCCATGTTATTCCAAACTGTGAAAGCTGGGTTGTGTAATTTCCTAAAACAACTTCGCAACTCCCATCAACACAAACATTTCCTCCTGAACATGTTCCGCAATTTAATGTTCCTCCGCAGCCATCAATCCAAGTTCCACATTCCTGACCTAAACTTGTACATGTTTCTGGAATACAATTTTCAACACAAACACTTGGCTCTTCTGAACAGCTCCATCCACTCTCAACTTGACAAATATCTGAACATCCATCACCATTATTTAAATTATTATCATCACAATTTTCTCCTGTATCTATAATTCCATCACCGCATTCAATATTTATTATTTCAATACAGCTTCCTCCTTGCAATTCACAATTTCCTAAATCACAGACATCATCATTACATTCTAATTCATAATAATCATTACAATTAGTTATTCTATTATTGCATAATTCTTCTTGTGTTACACAATCTTCTCCTCCGAACATAGGGTCATAATAACAATCTGGACAATCATTTTTGCATTTATTATAATTACAATTAATTCCCCAAAATAATTCACAATCAGAACAACTATTGCATGTTTTTTCTAAACATCCTGTTATTGAACAATATTCATAACTCTCACACAATTCATCATCAGGAATATTTTCACATCCAATTAAACTACTACAGCTATCAACTGTGCAGGTTATTGAATCATCACAATTAATTAAACTTCCTTCACATATTCCATTTAAACACTGATCATTTTCAGTGCATAAATCATTATCATTACATGAATTTAAATTATATTCTATAGTGCATTCTCCTAAACTGCAGATTTCATCTGTACATTTATTTCCATCATCAGGACAATCTTCATCTAATATACATGAACAAGAACTTATATCAAACTTACAAGAATCTGTTGTTTCATTGCAGTAAGGGACTGAACAAGTTAGATTATCATCTTCACAAATTTTTGGTTCTCCATAACATAATCCTCCTAAACAAACATCACTTATTGTGCAGAATAAGCTGTCATCACATATTGTATTATCTAACTGATTTTCTTCACTGATATTTATCCATTCTGTTTCATTTATAAGATTATAATCACATGTGCTTAAAGTTAAATTACAATAATAATCTCTATTCTCTTGTTTTGTCTGATTTATTATTGTGCACGAGCTATTTATTATCTGAGAAACATTATACCAATTATCTTCTGAACACTGAGTATCATTTATGCATTGTAAGATACAAATTCCTTCCTGACATGTTTTTTCTTCTTCACATTGACCACAGCTTCCACCACAACCATCATCTCCGCAGTTTTTATTTTCACAATTAGGTGTGCATGTTGAAGGAGAAGAAGATGACCCTCCTCCATTACTTCCCCCACCTCCAGGACTAGGAGTTGTTTTTGTTGTGTCTAAACTAGGTGAATCAATTGCATCTCCTGATTCTGTTTTATATTCAAAAACAACACTTACTTCTTCTATATTTTTAAAATTCTCCAAACCTAAATCTTGTGCATTAATCTGATAATCATAATTTCCTTCAAACTGTTTTCCTAAAATCCAGTCTATAAATCCTTTTTTTAATGGAATACTTATCTCCTGAATTCCTTCATCTGTCTCATAACCATAATTATTTTTTCCTGACTTAAAAACAAACTTTATTTTTGTTATGTTTTTATTTAAACTTCCTCCTGCTAATTTTAAATAAGATAATCTTCCATCCTCGCTTAACAAAGCAGATTCTATATTTGCTCCAATGCCAAGAGTTTTTTCAGGAGTTTTGTAATACTGATAAAAAGAAAATAAAAGAAAAATTATAATAATCAAAAGAACAGAAATAATTGGAACAACAAAGAATTTTTTGAGTTTCTGGCTTCTTTTGCTTTTCTCTAATTTTTTTAAAATATCTATAGTTTCTTCTTTTTTTGAATCTTGCATGAAAATTATAAAAAAAGAGAATATTTATATCTTTTCCTACAACAGCCATTCCTATAAAGTGATAAATTTTATCTTTGTTTCTTTAAAAGTTTTTATTGCTTCAAAATCTTTTGTTATTATAATCCCATCTTTAAAACCAGGTTCTTTTGCACATACGACTAATTCTTTTATTTCTCTTTCTTTAGTTTCTTCATCTTTTAATTCATATACTACCTGAATAAATTTTTTACATTTAATCTTTTTCTAATAACAAAGTCTATTTCTGTACTTTGCTTATTCTTCCAAATCGTTGTCGAGTATGGATTTTTCCTGGGCTTTTGATTTTCTTTTGATATTAGGAATTAGGGGTAATTTTATAAATTGGGATTTCTGTTAATGTTTGTATGAGGCTGTGGCGCAGCCCGGTAGCGCACCGCTCTGATAAGTACGAACTTGTTCGTTCATTTGCGAAATCATCGTTCACGAGATTTCAGAAAGGCGGGGGTCCCAGGTTCAAATCCTGGCAGTCTCATGTTCGAACCTGGGAGCATAGGGTCCCTGCTCACGATTTGCATTTTCGAAAGATAGTGAATTTAAATTCGAAAAAGCGAATCGTTCGGGTTCAAAGACCTGGCAGTCTCATTGGTGGGATTGAAGGGAAGTTTTAAAAAGCAAATTTTGATAATGAGGATATGGGAATTACAAAATATTTGAGGGCGGCGTGGAAAAAACCCGACGTGAAAGTTTTGAGAACGCGGATGATTGAGTGGCGGAAGGGAGAGGCTATTACTCGAGTTAAGAAGCCGTCGAGGCTGGATAGGGCGCGGGCGTTGGGATACAAAGCGAAGAAAGGGGTGAGTGTTGTTAGAGTTAAAATTAAACGAGGTGGGCATAAGAGGACGAGACCAAATAAGGCGAGGCGGACTAAGAGATTGCATATTAGAAAGAATTTGAATATGAATTATAAGGAAATTGTGGAGCAAAAAGTTGCGAGGAGATTTAGTAATATGGAAGTTTTGGGTTCGTATTGGATTGGGAAAGATGGGATGAATTATTTTTATGAGGTTATTTTGGTTGACAGAAATGAGCCGGGAATTTTGAATGATAAAGAATTGGGAGCTTTTGTGAAGGCGCCGAAAAGGGGAGCGTTGAGAGGATTGACTTCTGCCGGCAGAAAAGCGAGAGGATTGAGGAATTCGGCGATTAAGGTTTCGAAAGTATGTCCGTCGCTGAGGGCGAATAAGAGAAGAAGTAATTAAGTTTAAGTAATTATATTTTCTGGTTGAGCCATTGTTTGATTGTGGCTTCTGGTTGGGCTCCTGTAAACTCATCTACTACTTTTCCGTCTTTGAAGAATTTTACAGAGGGGATAGACATTATTCCGTATTTGCTGGCTTGGGTTTGGTTTTTTTCTGTTTCGGCTTTTGCTAAGATTAGTTTGCCTTCATATTCTATTGCGATTTTTTCTAAGACTGGTCCGAGCATCATACACGGTCCACACCAGCTTGCCCAGAAGTCCACAAGAACTGGGATTGTTTTTGATTTTTCTATTACTTCTTTTTCGAAGGTTTCGTCGGTTACATTGAGTTCCATTGTGTTGATAAATATTTATTTTTTATAAAGGTTTGGGAATTGCGCTAACTCGGAAGATATTTAATTGGGAGATTATTTATTTTATTATGGATTATAATGAAATTTGGAGGCAGATGTTTAGATTGGGAAGCTTACGCTAAAGCGATAGCTTGCTCAAAAATCTAAAGATTTTTTGGATGGATTATTCAAAGATTTGCAGTGTTTATGCTGCATTAGAAGGAACGAGTAAGGGATTGGAGAAGACGGATATATTGGCGAAATTTTTAAGGAGGATTCGTGATGAGCCGGAGTTGATTTATCTTTTGCAGGGTCGGGTGTTTGCGGATTATGATAATCGGGAATTGGGGATTTCGCATCAATTGATTATTAAGGCGATTGGTCGGGTGGCTGGAATTGGTGAGGATGTTGTTGTTGAGAAGTTTAAGGAACTTGGGGATTTGGGGAAAGTTGTCGAGGCTGTTTTGGGAAGCAAAAAAAAACAAAAGGTTTTGTTTAAAGAAAAGTTGAGCGTTGAGAAGGTGATGGAGAATTTGCGGAAGGTTCCGACTTTTGAGGGGAAAGGGACTGTTGATTTGAAGATTGGGTTGATTGTTGAGTTGTTGCATTCGGCGACGCCGGAGGAAGCGAGGTATATTGTGCGGACTGTTTTGGGTGATTTGAAGATTGGGGTTGGTTCTGGGATTTTGAGGGACGCGATTGTTGTGTATTGTTTTGAGCCTAAAAATTTGGAAGACAAAAAGATTTGTGTTAAGGCTGTTCAGGAGGCGTATGATAAGGCGACAGATTTTGCTGAAGTTTTTGCGAAGGCGCGTGATGATTTGCTGGAGAAGATTAAGTTGGAGCCCGGGAAACCTGTGAAAGTTATGTTGTTTCCGAAGGCGAAGGATGTTGAAGATGCGTTTCGGATTGTTGGTCGGCCGGCGGCGTTTGAATATAAGTATGATGGGTTTAGAGTTATGGTGAATAAAACAGATGGCAGAGGACAGAGGGCAGAAGACAGGGTTAAGATTTTTACTCGTCGACTTGAGGAGGTTACTAAGCAGTTTCCTGAGATTGTTGAGTATGTTAATAGTTATGTGAAGGGAGAGAGTTTTATTTTGGATTGTGAGGTTGTTGGGTTTGATGCTGGGACTGGGAAGTATACGAATTTTCAGGCGATTAGTCAGAGGATTAAACGGAAGCATAGGATTGGTGAAATGATGGCGAAGTTGCCGGTTGAGTTGACAATTTTTGATGTGATTTATTATGATGGGATTAGTTTGATTGAGACGGCGTTTAGCGAGAGGCGGGCTTTGATTGAAAAGATTGTTAGTGAGGACGAGAAGAGGATTGTTTTGGCGAAGCAGATTGTGACTGGCGACGATAAAGTTGTTGAGAAATTTTACGAGGAGGCGTTGAGTGAGAATCAGGAGGGATTGATGGGGAAGAGTTTGTCGGCGCCGTATAAACCTGGGGCTCGGATTGGTTATGCGGTGAAATTGAAGCCGGAGGATAATGATTTTGATTTGGTGATTATCGGGGCTGAGTGGGGGACGGGGAAGCGGGCTGGGTGGTTGACGAGTTTTGATGTGGCTTGTCAAAACTCGTCGCAGGTCGCAGGTCGCGATTCGCTGGTCGATGGGGAAGATTTGAGCAGCAAAGGGAAGTTGTTGCAGGTTGGGAAAGTGTCGACGGGGTTGAAAGAGAAGCCCGAAGAAGGTTTGAGCTTTAAGGAGATGACTGATATGTTGGAGAAGTTGGTTGTTGAAGTTAAGGGGCGGAAGATTAAGGTTCGACCGGAGATTGTTGTGACGGTTCAGTATCAGAATGTGCAGAGGTCGCCGACGTATTCTTCGGGTTATGCTTTGAGGTTTCCGAGGATTTTGGGGTTGAGGGAGGATAGGGGTGTTTCGGATATTGCGACGCTGGATGAAGTTGAGGAGGAAGCGGTTTGAGGTCGCTGAGGGTTGCGACTTTGTCGCGATGGTTGGCATCTTTGATATCTGGGTCGGAAACGTTTATAAAGGAAATTTTTTATAGTATTTGATGACAGTGGCGAAAAAAGTAAATTCTCTTGGAATTTTCATGTTTCCATTTTATGTCTAAAATGAAAAAAGATACTTTTTTGAAGATTCAGAATATTGTTGCGACGACTTCTTTGGAAAAGGATGTTTCGTTGACGAAATTGGCGAGGACGCAGCCGAATACTGAGTATAATCCTGATACTTTTCCCGGGTTGGTTTTGAGGGTGAAGAAGCCGAAGAGTGCGGTTTTGGTTTTCTCGTCGGGGAATTTGGTTTGTACTGGGACAAAGTCGGTTGCGCAGGTTAAGGATGTTGTTCAGCAGGTGATTAGGCAGTTGAGGAAGATCGGGGTGAATGTGACGATTAAGCCGAAGATTACGGTGCAGAATGTTGTCGCGTCTGGGTCTATTGATTTGGATTTGAATTTGAATGTTTTGGCTTTGGAGTTGGAAAATACGGAATATGAGCCGGAGCAATTTCCGGGGTTGGTTTACAAGTTGGATAATCCGACGGCGACTTTCTTGTTGTTTAGTAATGGGAAGTTGGTTTGTACTGGGACGAAGAATCGGGCGCAGTTAGATGATTCGATTGTGCAGTTAAATAAGAATGTTCGGGCGGCGTTGAAGAGGATTAAGGAGATGAGGAAGAAGAAGGGCGGGGAAGACGAATTTTAATTAAGGTGATATTGCCTTCGGTAATGGGAATATATTTTTAACATGGTGATAATTTTTCTTTGAAAGATTGGGGGTGTGCCTTTGGCACGGAGCTTGGCTATTGATATGTGTTGTGGAGGGTAATAGTCTTTATATAGAGTTGATTTGTTTTTTAAGTATGAATGGCGAGGTGTTAATTCTTGCTGACCCGAAGGGGAATGCTTGGGATTTTGCGAAGAGCGTTTATGAGAAGTTGAATTCTAATCATGAGCGACTTGTGAAGTATCATCTTGGGAAAGTTGAGATTCGGAAGTTTAACGATGGTGAGATTTTTGTGAAGGTGTTGGTTAGTGTTCGGAAGAAGAGTTGTTTTTTTGTGCATGATTCGTCGATGGCGCCGCAAGATTGGGTTATGTCTTTGGTTGAAGTTAATGATGCGTTGGCTCGGAGTTCGGCTGAGATGATTTACAATGTTTTGCCTTATATGAAATATTCGCGGCAGGAAAGGATGACTGAACCTCGGACGCCGATTAGTTCTGGTGTTTTGGCTGAGATGATTGGGTTGAAGTCTGACGGGGTGATAACTACTGATTTGCATAATCCTGCTATTACTGGGTCTTATAAAATTCCTTTTGATAATTTAAGAGCATATCTGACGATAATAAAATATCTTCATTATAGGTATCCGGATTTTTTGAAAAATCTTGTGATTGTTGCGCCGGATGTTGGGAGTGCGGAGATGGCAAATTCTTATGCTAAGAGGCTTGGTGGGAATGTTGCGATTACGAGCAAATCTCGCGAGAGAGCTGGGGTTGTTGGTGAGATGAAAGTTATTGGGGATGTAAGCGGGAAAAATGTTTTGATTGTCGACGATATAATCGATACGGCTGGGACGCTTTGTAAAGCGGCTGGGATTTTGAGGTATAAGGGGGCGCTTAATATTTGGGCATGTGCGACTCATGGACTTTTTAGTGGAGAGGCTTTGGGCAAGTTGGATGCTTCATGTCTTGATAAAATAATAGTCAGTGATTCGATCCCGCAGGGGAGTTTGGGTAAAGTGGAGATTGTTTCTTTGGTTGATTTGTTTGCTGAGACGATTGGGCGGATTGTTCATGGGCGGAGCGTGAGTGAATTGTTTCGGTGAAATAATTCACTCAAGGCAGTAGGCAATAGGTTGCTTCGCTTGTGGGTAGTAGGTTTGAGATAGGGCAACTGTGGTTGCCTGAATATTTTTGACTTGTTCTGCTTAGGTTAATGTTTTAAAGATTGGATTATTGTTTTTATTATGGTGAAGTTTAGAGAGTATGTTACAGCGTCGGGGTTAAGGGTGTTTAGTGGGAAGAGTGCGGAGAGTAATGATGAGTTGGTTAAGGGGGCTGGGAAGAATGATGTGATGTTGCATACGGTTGAGCCCGGTAGCCCGTTTGTTAATGTTGGAGAGAAGCCGTCGAAGAAAGATTTGAAACAGGCGGCGATTTTTTGTGCGAGGTATTCTCAGGATTGGCGGGATGGAAAGAAGGATGTGGTTGTGAATGTGTTTTTGCGTCGGGATATGAAGAAGGGGATTTTTATGAAGGCTGGGAGCTGGAGAGTTAAGAAGAGTGAGAGGATTGTTGTGAAGAAAGGGGATGTTTTGGGGTTTTGGAAGTATGATTATTAATTATTAAGTGACTACAAACGAAATATTTATAAAGTTAAATTTGTGCTTGTTGATATGGAAGAAGATTACAACCCTAGTAGAAGGGAAGTTTTTAGAGAGATGTCTAGTGGGATGTCTAGTGGGAGTAGGAAAGTTTTTAATGGAGTATTTAGTAAAAAAAGTGTTTTAAGGATTGGCAAGGAATTTAAAGATTTTGTAATTTTTGGTGGAGTAATATTGGGGGCTGTTTCAACTCTACCATATTATATTCCAACGGTAGCAAGAGAGATTAAGAGTCCCTTAAGTTATAGTTATAGAAAATATTCTTTAGGTGAAAATATAGGGGGGTGGGTGGGATTTTTTGGAGGGGTTGCTTTAGATATTGGGCAGGTATATAGCTATCATTATTTGGCTACCCATAATCATCCAGAAGTATTAGTAATTCCAGTGGTGGCGAATGTTATTTCAGGCGGTTATGAATTAAGCAGAATTGGTTGGAGAAATGCAAAGAAAAGATTAGTGGAAAAACATAAAAAAGAGCTTTCGGATATTTCTTAGATTAATTAATTAAATGTTTTAGAACTTCGTCTTTCATTGCTTGGATTGGAGGCTCGATGCCGAGCCAGATTCTTAGGGACTCTGCGCCTTGGTGGACGAGCATATTTACTCCTGATATTGTTTTGCAACCGATTGCTTCTGCGTCTTTGATTAGTTTTGTTTTTAGTGGGTTATAAACAGCGTCGAAGATTATGTGATTTGGTTTTAGGAGTTTTTTTGGGATTGGGGAGTGTTCGGTGTTTGGATGCATCCCGATTGAGGTTGTGTTTACTATGATGTCTGTTTCTGGTAATTGGTTATTAGTTATTAGTTGTTCGTAGTCGATTATTTTTGCGTTTATGTTTAGTTGTTGGTTTAAGTTGATTGCTTTTTGTTTGGTTCGGTTTGTTAGGGTTATGTTTGCGTTGTTGTTTTTTAGTGAGATTAGGATTGCTCTTGATACTCCTCCAGCTCCGATGACGAGGGCGTTTTTGTTTTCGAGATTTATGTTTTCTTCTTTTAGGGAGTTTTGGAAACCTGTCGCATCGGTATTATGGCCGATGGCTTTTGGGGTATCGGTGTTCGGTGTGTCGTGGTGTCGGATATATTTGATGGTGTTTACGGCTTGAATTTGTTTTGCTTCGTTTTTTATTTCGTCGAGGTGTTTCATCACTTCGACTTTGTGTGGGATTGTGACGTTTAGTCCGTCGTAGGGGTTTGATTTTATGAAGTCTTTTAGGTCTTCTGGTTTGACGTCGATGGCGTCGTAGGTGTGTGGGAGATTTAGTTCTTTGAAGACAGCTTCATGCATTGGTTTTGATAGGGAGTGTGCGATTGGGTGACCGATGACTCCGAATTTTTTTGGGTTCATTTTTTGGGAAGGCTTATAAGGTTTAAAGAACTTTTTGTTTAATGAAAGCGATTAAGAGATTGCAGATTGGGAAGGCTGGGTTGAGTGATGCGTTTGTTGGACAAGTTAAAAGTATTTTTGAGAACGAGAAAATTTTGAAGATTAATATTTTGAAGTCGGCGTGTCGGGATAAGGAGCAGGCTGAGAAGATTGGGGAGGATTTGGTTTCTCTGTTGGGGAAGAAGTTTGGGTATAAGTTGGTTGGGTATGTTTTGACTTTGATTAAGTTTAGGAAAGAGCGACGGTAGTTTTATATAGTGATATTTTTATTGTATTTTAAGTTAACGGGCTTCGGCTTGTCTGTCTCCGTGAGGAGAGCTTGATGAAATGGCGAAAATAATATTTGCGAAAAATCCTGTGAAGTTTATTCCGGTTTTAGCTGAGACGCTTAAAAAGATTCCTGAGTTTGAAATTCCGGAGTGGGCTATGTTTGTTAAGTCTGGTGTTTCAAGGGAAAGGCCGCCGGTTGATAATGATTTTTGGTATATTAGGGCGGCAAGTATTTTGAGGCAGATGTATATTAAAGGTGTCGTCGGCGTCGGGAGATTGAGGACGAGATATGGTTCGCGGAAGGATAGAGGTGGGAAGCATTGTGTTTTTAGGAAGGCGAGTGGTAAAATTATTAGGGTGATTTTGCAACAGGCTGAGGCGGCTGGGTTGGTTGAGAAAGTGGATAAGATGCAACATGGTCGGAGGTTGACTCAGGCTGGCAGGGATTTATTGGATTCAATTGAGGCACCTGCGGAAGTTATGGTTGACAGTTCGGAGTGGACGGTTAAATCTGTTTTGCCGATTGTGATGAATGATGAAGAAATAGAGACTGAAAAAGATGCTAAAGAAGTAAAGGATAAAACGGAAGAAAATGTGGAAGATGAGGAGGTTGTTGAGGATGGCAAGTAGGAAGGCGAAGGCGAGGAGTAGCAAGAAAAGGCATTTGGATCGAGCGCAGAGGCAGACGAATTGGGCGCCGTTTTGGACAGTGTTGAAAAAGTTTGGGAAAGGTAAAAAGGTCCATCCGTCGAGGATTACGCATGTTAAGAGAGCTTGGGCGAGAAATAAGTTGAAAATTAAACCGAGAATTATGAGGAAACAGAATTTAGGATAAAATGGAAAAGGGAAAAAAATCGGAAGTCGGAAGTCGGAAGTCGGAAGGAATAATTGGGACGACAAAAAAGACTGAGGTTAAAGAAGTTAAGAAGCTGGATGATGTTAAAGATAGTCTTGAGAATAAGGCGGCATTGGCAGCACACTCTGGTGTACCATCTGAGGATGGCAAAGCTGAGGGGAAAAGTAGCTCACGGATTACACAGATTAATACGGATTCTGAAAAAGGAAAATGGAAATCTAAGAAGGACAAAAAAAAGGAAGTTGTTGAGTTGGAGAGGGAGTATGTTGTGCCGTTGAGGCGTGGTTTTTTGAATGTGCCAAAGCATAAGAGGGCGAAGAAGGCAGTTAAGGTTTTGAAAGAGTTTATGGTTCGACATATGCGTGTTCGTGATGGGGATTTGAGAAAAGTGAAGATTGATGGTTATTTGAATAATGAAATTTGGTTTAGGGGGATTAAGAAACCGATGGGGAAAATTAAAGTCCGGGCTAGGAAGATTGATGGGATTGTTTATGTTGAATTGGCTGAGATTCCTGATGTTGTGAAGTTTGTGAAGTCGCGTGAAGAGAAGCGGAAGTTGGCAGCTGAGAAAATTAAGCCAAAGAAGGTTAAGGCTGAGAAGGAAGTTGTTGACGAAGATAAAGATAAGGATGGGGTTGATGATAAGAAGGAGGAGGCTGAGGATAAGAAGGCTGGGGCTGAGAAGGCGGCGAAGGTTGAGAAAGCGGTTTCTAAGGAGATGAAGCATACGGCTCAAGGGAAGCATTTGAAGAAGACGATGCCGGTTCGGAAGGCGCTCAAAAAATAAAGTGGGTTTGTTATTTTTTAGAGCGGCTTCGCTTTGTAGAACGCTTCGCTTGTAGAACGGAAAAATTTTAATTTTTCCTCGTAGAACGAAAAGACTTTGTCTTTTCTTGTAGAATGATTTTGGGTGGATAAGTTTTTAATTTGAGATTCTATTTAGTTTTATGGAAATTGTTAGGAAGGAGTTGCAGGAGTTTGCTGATTCGGAGAAGGCGAAGATTTTACAGAGGTTTTTTAAGACTGGGTCGGGGCAGTATGGGGAAGGGGATGTTTTTTTGGGGGTGAGTGTGCCGAAGTTGAGGTGGATTGCTAGGAAGCATTGGGATAGGATTAATATGGATGAGATTGAGAAGATGTTGAGGTCTAATATTCATGAGAAGAGGTTGGTTGCGTTGTTGATTTTGATTGAATTATTTAAGGATAATCCTAAGGTGGTTTATAATTTTTATTTGAGGAATTTGAAAGGTGTTAATAATTGGGATTTGGTTGATTTGTCGGCGCCTAAGATTATTGGGAGTTATTTATTGGATAAAAAAGATAGGGGAATTTTGGATGAATTGGCATCGTCGGAGAATTTGTGGGAAAAGCGGATTGCGATTGTTTCGACTTTTACCTTTATCCAGGATGGGGAATTTGATGATTGTTTGAGGATTGCTAAGGTTTTGCTTAAAGATAAACATGATTTGATTCATAAGGCTGTTGGGTGGATGCTTCGTGAGGTTGGGAAGAGGGACGAGGATTTGTTGAGGGAGTTTTTGGCTAGGCATTATAATGAAATGTCTAGGACAACTTTGAGGTATGCGATTGAGAGGTTTGGGGAGGATTTAAGAATTAAGTATTTGAAGGGTGACTATGAAAGACTTTAAGGAATCGTTGAACTTTGGGTTGATTAATTTTGATAAGCCTTGCTCACTTTCAACTCTTCGTGGATTTAAATTTAGTCGAAGAGCTAAAAGTTCGGACCCGACGTCGTTTTCGGTTTCGGAGAAATGAGTATATCGGAAGATTTAAATAATAATAGAGGCTAACTTGTTTAGGTAACAGGTATTGCTTCAGTCTTCGGACATACCGCTTATGTGCTCCCGGTTCTGAGTCTTCGGACTAAGGCCGGTTTTATTTAATATGGTAAAGAGAATTAGTATTTTTATTGATGGAGCTAATTTTTATCATGGGTTGAAAACTATTAATTTTAGATACTCTGATATTTTTTTTGATTTTGAGAGGTTTGTGAAAAGGTTGGTTGGGAACAATGAATTGATTAATGTTTATTATTACAATGCTCCGCTGAAGGAGAATTTGAATAAGTATGTTTATTGGAATCAGATGAAATTTTTTGGACGGCTTAGGAAGATTTCAAAATTTAAAGTTGTTTTATGCAAGAGGCAAAAGAGATTGGATGAGAATAAGGATGAGTATTATGTTACTAAGGGGGATGATATTCATTTGGCGTTGGATATGTTGTGTGATGCCTGTAAGGATAAATATGATAAAGTGATTTTGGTGAGTGGTGATGGAGATTTTGCTCCTTTGGTAAAATATGTTAAGGAAGAAGGAAAGGATGTTATTAATTATTGTTTTGAGGGCTCTGTTTCTCGGGATTTGTTAAAAGAGTTTTCTAATGAAAATAGATTTGTTATTGATAGAAAAGTAGTTAATAAGTTCTTTTTGAGGAATAGAAGATGAAAGATATTAAGGAATTGTTAGATTTTGGCTTGATTAATATTGATAAGCCGGCGGGGCCGACGTCGTTTTCGGTGAGTGAGTTTATTCGGAGGCAACTTGGATTGTCTAAGACTTCGCATATGGGGACGCTTGACCCGAAGGTGACTGGGGTTTTGCCGATTACTTTGGGGCGGGCTTGTAAGTTGGCGGGATATTTTATTAAGCATGATAAGAGTTATATTGGGGTTTTGGAGACGCATCGGGAGTGTGATATTGTTGAGTTGCAGAAGTTGATTGATGAGAATTTTGTTGGGAAGATTAAGCAAACGCCGCCGCATCGGTCGGCTGTGCTTCGAAAAGAAAGAACACGAGAGGTGTTCTTTTGGAAACTTTTCGAAGCGGGGTGTCGGGATTCGGGGTGTCGGGATGTCGGTGACTTGGGCAACAGAAGTAAGAGTTTTTTGTTTGAGTGTAAGGTTGAAGGTGGGACTTATATTAGGAAGTTGTGTTCGGACTTGGGCGGGATGATTGGTGGGGCACATATGGGGGAATTGCGGAGAACTAAGGCTGGGATTTTTAATGAAGAGAAAATTTATTCGCTTTATGAATTTGAGAGGGCAGTTGAATCGTGGAAGAATGGGGATGATGGTTTATTGAAGGAAATGATTGTGTCGGCGGATGATGCGATTCGCGAGGTTTTGCCTGTGGTTGAAGTTGATAAGTCTGCTTTGGCGTCTTTGTATGTTGGTCGACCGTTGCTGAAGTTTAATGTTGTTGGTGGGGTTGATGTTGAGACTGGGGAGGTTTTTGCTTTGTTTTGTGGAGATGTTTTTGTTGGGGTTTATATGAGGAGTGGTGAGGAAGCTGTTTTTGGGCGTGTTGAGTTTGTGAAGAATTGATATATAGGTTGTAGGATAGATTTATTTTTAAGGGAGGGTTTCTTGGAGTTTGAATGGAAGAAGAAAATAAGGTGATTAATGAGGAGGTTATGGATCAAGATGAGTTTTTGATTGAGGCGAAGGATTTTTTTGAGGTTAATAAAAAGGAGATTGGGAAAGTTGCGAAGGGGGGAGAGAAGGTTGTTGAGATTGATTTTGATGTTTTGTCGGCGCATTCACCTGGTTTGTCTGAGGTTTTGATTGATAGGCCGGAAGAGACGGTGCAGATGTTGGAGGTTGCGTTGGAGGAGTTGGAGTGGGCGCCGAATGATGCGAGGGTTCGGTTTAGTAGTATTTCGAAGGGGCAGGAACTTTATATTAGGAATATTAGGTCGAAATATTTAGGGAAGATGATTGGGATTGAGGGGATTGTGCGGAAAGCGTCGGAGGTTAGGCCGTTGGTGACAAATGCAAAATTTGAATGTCCGAGTTGTGGAACGATTATTTCGGTTTTGCAAATTGACAAAAAGTTCAAGGAGCCGACGAGGTGCTCGTGCGGACGGCGCGGTGGGTTTAAGGAGATTTCTAAGGATATGGTTGATGCGCAGGTTTTGACGATTGAGGAAGCGAGTGATAATTTGCATGGGGGTGAACAACCGAAAAGGATGACGATTTTTTTGAAAGAGGATTTGGTTGATCCGAATATGGAAATGAGGACGACGCCGGGTTCGAGGGTTAAGATTATTGGGATTTTGAAAGAGATTGCTTTGTCTTCGTCTTCTGGTGCGATTTTGACGCGGTTTGATTTAGCGATTGAAGCAAATAATATTATTCCGTTGGAAGAAAGTTATGAGAATATTGATATTGACGAGGAGGACGAGAGGACGATTCATGAGTTGGCAGCGAGTCCTGATTTGATGAGGAAAATGATTGATAGTATTGCGCCGTCGATTTGGGGACATCGTGATGTGAAGGCGGCTTTGGCTTTTCAGTTGTTTGGTGGGGTGAAAAAAACGAGGAGTGATGGGACGAAAATGAGGGGCGATATTCACGTTTTGTTGGTTGGGGACCCAGGGGTTGCGAAATCTGTGATGTTGGGATTTATTGCCGGGGTTGCGCCGAAAGCTCGGTATGTTTCTGGGAAGTCTTCGACCGGGGTTGGATTGACTGCGACTGTTGTTAAGGATGATTTACTGAGGGGTTGGAGTTTGGAAGCGGGAGCGATGGTTTTGGCGAATAAGGGGATTGTTTGTATTGATGAGTTTGATAAGATGAACGAAGAGGACCGGTCGACGATGCATGAGGCGATGGAGCAACAGACGGTGACGATTTCGAAGGCGACGGTTCAGGCGACGTTGCGTTCGCAGACTTCAGTTTTGGCGGCGGCGAATCCAAAGTTTGGGCGGTTTGACCCGTTACAGTCAATTCCGAAACAGGTTAATTTGGCGCCGTCTTTGCTTTCGAGATTTGATGCGATTTTTATTATGAGGGATATTCCGAGCCGAAAGGATGACGAGGCGATTGCGACGCATGTTTTGTTGGAGCATAAGCAGGAAGCGAAGCACGATGTGATTGACAATGATTTGTTGAGGAAATATATTTCTTATGCGAGGCAAAAGTACGACCCGGTTTTGACTGACGAGGCGGTTAAAGCAATGAAAGATTTTTATGTTGGGTTGAGAAATATGCCGCAGATTGGGGATGGGCCATCGAAACCGATTCCTATTGGGGCTCGGCAACTGGAGGCGATGGTACGGTTAGCGGAGGCGCATGCTCGGATGAGGTTAAGTAAGAAAGTTGAGGTTAGGGATGCGATTGAGGCGATTGATTTGGTTAAGAGTTATTTGATGCAGGTTGGGTATGATAAGGATACGAAAACTTTTGATGTTGATAGGATTACCGGGACTTCGGCGTCGTCGCGGAACAAGATTCATGTTGTGCAGGAGACAATTGAGAATTTGGAGAATAAGATGGGGAAGTTGATTCCGTTTGAGGAAATTACAAAGGCGTTGGCCGGGAAGATGAGCGAGACTGATGTTGATGAAGTTGTTGGGAAGCTTTTGAAGAGTGGGGATTTATTTAGGCCGAGGCGAGGGTTTGTTCAACGGATGTAGCTTGTTGAACGGGGGTTGACAGCTTTTCTGTCAGTAGTTGCTTCTGAAGTCACGGTGGTTGTCAGCTTTGCCGATGGGGATTGTTTTATTCCACGAAATAATGATTGGTTTTGCTATGATCGGCTGTTAATAACTTAATATTGTATTAATTTTATAGTAGCGAAAGACTTATAAATAATTGCGTTTATTATTTAGTATGAGTAAAATATTAAAAGATTTGAAAGTTAAGAGATTGAAAGGATTAATTGGTATTTTAAATAATGGGAATAAAGTCTCTTTGAATCTGTTACCTTCTGTCAGAACTGCTAAATATTGCAGAGAATTTGATAATAAAAAAAATTTTATAAATATTGCAGCAGCAAATGAAGATGGAAATTCTTATCTTTATTTTAAAGATAGTTTTGTAGTAACTGATGGCATTTCTCTTTTTGCGAACATTTTTTATATTGAATATACCGGTAAAAAATAAACTTTTATCTTGTTAATCTCATAAATTTTTATTTGTATCCAAATTTGTTGTCGTAAGTTGGGTGATTAATTATATCGAGGACGAAAGCGATTATTTCGATTTCTTCGTTGTTTGTTAGTGTGTAGAGCATTCGCCAGAATATTGGGAGTTCAACTCTAAATAAATTATTCGTTCCGTATTTTATTTTGTATTCTTCGGGAATTAGATTTTTTGCGATTGGATTTCCATAATGAATATTTGATTTGATTAGTTCGATTTTGTTATTAATTGCTTTTAGAATCATTCTTGATTGTTTGTTTGATTCTGATTCGGAATTTAATTTCCTGTAAACTTCTTCTGCTTCGGGAGATAAAATAATTCTTACTGGTTTCATAATTCTAATCCTTTAGAGATTGCTTTTTTTAAATTTGAATTTTCGTTGTGAATCCATGTTATTCCTTTTAGTGTCGCGGCGATTTTGTTGCTTCTTTCGAGATACTCGAGAATGACCATTAGGGTAAGATGATTGACTTGTCGAGGGAGTTTTCTTTTTAGTTCGGCGATTGAAATGATGCTGTCGTTCATTTTCTTTAGAGTGTCCTCTACCATGATTACAGTGTTTAGCGTCGGCCAATGAATTGGGGTTTTGCTTTGTTGCATTTTTGTCTTTTTTAGTTATTTAGTTGTATCTATTTTGTATATTTTTGTATTTATATATTTTTTGTTTTGAAATTCAATCTCATAAATTCTTATAAAGTCTTGAGATTGTTTTGATTGATGGTAGAGGATGCGACGGTTTGGCGGGAGACGATTAAGAATTTGAATAACAAGATGGGAAGTTGATTCCGTTTGAGGAAATTACAAAGGCGTTGGTTGGGAAGATGAGCGAGACTGATATTGATGAAGTTGTTGGGAAGCTGTTGAAGGCGGGGATTTGACCCTAATTGAAGTAGATGTTTTTTCTTGGACCAAGTTCGATTACATAGATTATTAGTTTTTGGTTTTTTATGTTGAGGATTGCGCGATGGTCGCCGATTCTTAAGATGTAATATGGAGTGCCCTGTTTTCTTTTTATGAAATGGTGGGGTCTTATTTTGATTCTTTCGAGAGTGATGATGATTCTTTTTTGAAGATTTGGGTTTAGTTTGTATAGTTGCTTTTCTGCTGTTTTTGAAAATTCTATAGAATACATTTCATAGACCCATTTGTTTTTTTATTTCTTCTATGGATGTTGTTTTTCCTTCTTTAATTTCTTGTTCGGATTGTGTTATGTTCTTTTTTGTTTCCTCTGAAAATTCTGCTCTATCTTCGACTAGGTCCCAGATTATTTCTTCGTAACTTTCTTTTTGGTGCATTTTCATTGCTTTTAGAATGTTGATGAGATTTTTGCTGACTTGTATTGTTGTTTCCATAGTGATTATATGAGTTGGTATAGTTTATAAATGTTTTGTGTTATGGTTTCAATCTCATAAATTTTTATAAAGGCTTTAGTTTATTCTTTCAAATGGAAGATAGTGCGCCGGTTGGGGCGGAGATTCGGAAGAGGAATGTCGCGTTTAAGTTGCGGATTGGGGATATTTTGAAGGGACTTTAATTATTGAAGAATCTATCTAATATTTCTTTTGTTATCTCTAATGATTTGTTGCAGTGGTCTTTTAGATTTCTCGAGGAGCTTTTGTTGAAATAAACATTTTCTACTTCCTTGTTTCTTCGTTGGACAGACTTTACAGCTGGGACGAAATCTCCGTCTCCGGACACTATAATTGCTGTATCGAAAATGTCGTATACTGAGCCGTCGACCATATCTACTGCCATGTGGATGTCGTCTTCTTTGATTATGTAGTAATGTTTGTTTGTTCCTGTTATGTTTCTTTTTAATAGTCTGCATAATACTAGGTTGAAATTTGGGATTGATTTTAATTTTTTGAAGAATTCTTTTTGGCTCTTGAATTTTGATAGATTGAATTCTCTATCTAGCTGGGCATTGTAATAATAGATTGCTACGACTTTCTCGTTTCTTGCGAGAAAGTTTGTGAATTTTTGGAAATTGAAATCTTTTAGATTTTTGTTTTTTCCGTATATTTTTCTTAGGCCGTAATAGAAGTTGTTTCCATCAATAAATATGGCAACTCTTTTCATATTAAAAATGCTCATCCCTTGCAAAGCAAGGATGAGCGTATATGTTTATGTTAGATGTGTTTGGTTTAAATAGGTTTTGGTGTTGTTTGTCTAACTCAATCTCATAAATTCTTATAAACCCTGTGATTCATTTCATCTGATGGAAAATGCGGTGTCGGTTGGGACGGAGGTTCGAAAGAGGAATGTTGCGTTTAAGTTGCGGATTGGGGATATTTTGAAAGGGCGACCTATGATTAGCGAGGGGAAATTTTTGTTTTTAGAGATTGAGCGGGGGACCCCGTTGGATAGTAAACATCAAACGGGGCAAAGGGTTGTGAGGGTTAATGTTATTGCGAATTGTGTTGACAAGTTTGTACAAGAGGGGGAGAGGAAATACGCAACGTTGACGGTTGATGATGCGTCGGGGCAGTTTAAGTTGAAGGCGTTTGGAGAGGATGTCGAGATGTTTCGGGATATTGTGCAGGGGGATACGTTGCAGATTGTTGGGAATGTTCGGGAGTGGAATGGGGAGTTGTATGTGATTGCTGAGATTGTGAAGAAAGTTGATGCGCGATGGTTGTTGGTTCGGAAGTTGGAAATTCAGAATGCTAGAAAGGATGTGCCTGTCGAAAGTTTGGGGTTAAAGAGTAGTATTATGGATAAGATTAAAGCGGCTGAGGCTGATGGCGGGATTGATGTTGATTCGATTATTATGGATATTGAGGCGAGTCCGGATGCGATTAATGTTGAAGTTAAGAAGTTGCTTGAAGAAGGTTTGGTTTATGAGCCCAGGCCGGGGCGCTTAAGATATCTCGGGTGATATCGAAGAGGGATGCTCTGCTGTGCCGGAAGGGCTCACTTTGTGGGAAAGCTCGGATTTGTGGAATCCGGAAGGGCTCAACTTCTCTGGGGGTTTGGTTATTGTTAAAGTTCGTCGAGTTCCAAGTCATCGCCAAGTAGGGCTTCTTCTTGGGCTTTTGATTTTCTTCGAGATTCTTGTTTCTCTCTTGCTTTTTTCATTTCAACCAAGTCATTGAGAGTTACGTTTGAGATGTCTTGTGTTTTTGAGAAGTCAATTTCGCCTCTTGATAGTTTGTCTAATTTTTCTTTTTTCTGTTTTAATATTTGTTCTTTGTTTTCTATTTTATCTAACTTTGGTAGGTCCATTTTTTCTTGGACTTGTTTTAGGATTTCTTGTTCTTCATCTTTTGTTCGCGTGAAATTAATCTTTGTTTTGTGGTTCTTTAAAAGTTTGATGTCGAGGAATAATTCGAGTTTTGCGAAGATTGGTTCGAAGTCTTTTGGGATTTTTCCTTTTTCGATTGCTTGGATTGTTTCTATTGGGATTTGAGTTTGATTGGCGAGTTGATTGATTGTTAATTTTTTTCTTCGACGAGCAATATTGAGGGTCCAGTAATAATTGTCGAGGATGTCTTCGTGAAATTGTTTTTTTGGAGGAATTCTGAGTTTTGCGAGGTTACCTTGGGTAATTGTTTGGTCTTCACTGATTTCTGTTCTGTCTCGCATACCTGACATTATTTCCATTCGTTCGCGGACTGTATATTTTTCGTCGGCTTTGTTGAGTTGTGATTCGGATGGTTTTTGGATTATTGGGATTCTTTCTTTTTCGGCACATTCTTTGCAGATGTTTACCATTTCGGCACTGAGGATTCCTTCGAAAAGTTTGATTTCGTTTGATGTTTGTTTGCAGACTGCGCATTTCATGAAATTAGAGGTAGAAAGTTATTTTTAAAGAAATATGTGATTGAGTATATTAATTTAGGAAGGGTTGGATTTGGTTGAGATTGTTGAGGTCGCTTATGATATATTTTTCATTTATAATAATTGTTGGGGTTTGAGTTATGTTGTATTTTTCTTTGAGGATGTCTAAGGAGAGTATGTCCATGTCAGTTGCTATTGGGATTAAGATTATGTCTGGGTTTTGTTTTTTGATCTCGGTGAGGTAGTTGCTTATTGTTTTTTGGGTTGATATTGTTTCGACGTCTTCTGATTTGTATTTGTAAAGATAAATTATTGTGTTGACTGGTTCGGAGCATTGTTCTTTGTTTTCTACTATTTTTTCCCAGAGAATTGTTCTTAGAAGGTCATATCTTTTGTGAAGGGGTATGACTCTGTTGGTGATTTTGTTTGAGTTGTCGTATTGTTCGAGTTTTTTTGCTTCTTCATAAATTCTATTTGCGAATATTGTTGCTTCTTCGTTTAAACGAGAACATTCCATATTTTCATTGAAGATTAGGTCGGAAGCCATTTTGAAATCGGAAATGCTTGTTTCGGCGTCTGAGTAGAATGCTGTTATTTCTGCGACTCTTGAGTCCTCGAAGAATATTCCGATTAAAATGCCTGACCAGAATATTATTAGGGCGACTATTAGTGCTTGCCAAAATGAATGTTTGTTGTTTGCCATTATCTCCAGTTATAGTCTCCTACTATGTATCTGTATATTGCCTTGAACCAAACGATTGGATATAGTGTTCCGTATATTATTAAGTAAAAGAGCATGTTAAAAAACCTTTTGATAGAGAATTTTTCTTCGTATTTAGTTTTCTTTAGGATGTAGTGATAGAAAATCATTGATGTTATGAATAGGATTATTAGGTAGAAAATTAGGACTGATGGGTGATATGAGAAGTCGGCGAAGTTGAAAATCGGTGCGTTGTATGTTGTTGATTTTAATGTTGTTAGAGCCATTGTGATTAGGGATTTTGAAATTAGGTAGACTGAGAATAGGAATGTGAAGATACTTAGGACGATGCTGACGACGACGAATGGGAGAATGAATGCGCCGAATAATCCTTTTCGGAAAAAGAATTTTTTGTATTTTGATATTGTTTGTAGTCCGCCGATTCCCCAGCGGGTTCGTTGTCTAAACCATGGTTTGATTTTAGATGGGGCGTCTGTTGAGACTCTTGCGGCGAGGGACATTGCCGTTGCGTAATCTTTGCTTATCATGTGCCATGTTATTTCGATGTCTTCTGTCATTGATTTTTCATCGAAGCCGTTTATATTATTGAAAAATGTTGTTCTGTAAATACTTAGTGGGCCGTTTGTTACGTAGACTGCGTCTACGAAGTCCAAGAGCTTTCGGAAGAAGCCGATGAACATGTATTCGAGGGATTGGATTTTTGTGAGATATGTTGCGTTTCGGTTTCGGATTGGGACGAATGATGTGACGGCTCCCATGTTTTGGTCGTTAAAGAATCCAACCATTTTTGAGATTGCGTCTTTTTCTGGGAATGAATCTGCATCACTGAAGCCTATTAATTCTGTTTTGATGAATTTTGCCCCAAAGTTTTTGGCTCCTGCGGCGTTTCCTGTGTTTTTTGGGGTTTGAACCACTTTTATTTTTGGGTGATTCTTGGCGAATTTCTTGACTATGCTGAATGAGTTGTCGGTTGAGCTGTCGTCTACGACTATTATTTTTTTTAGTGCTAAGTAGTTTTGGGAGAGTAGGGCTTTTAGGTTGTTTATTATTGTTGAACCTTCGTTGTAGCATGGGATTACTATGGATATCGAGTAGTCTCTGTCTGGTTTTGGGGCGTCGTAGAGTTTTTTGTGGTTCTTTATTGTTAGAATTGAGAACAGGGATAGGATGTATATTGCTACGAACATTATTAATAGATAGATTGTGACTACGACTTCCATTATTGTTCCTCTGTTCTGTGCGAGGCAACAGGTGACTTAATTATTAATAATTTCATTGCTTTAATGTCTCCTTCTTGTGTACATTAAAATATTCATAGAATTCTTCTGAGAGATTTAGGATTAAAGTATGTCCTTCTCGTTTTGTTGTAATTAGGCCTAATTGTCGGAATTTTTTTATGTGGTCGTAGGATTTGTTGCCTCGGATTTTGATTATGACTGATTGTTTTATTGGCTGTTTGTAGGCGATGATTGCGAGGGTTTCTTGTTCGGCTTTTGTGAATTCGGCTGAGCCCGTCGCTAATTTGTTAATTAGATAATGATATTTTTCTGCGACGTCCATCTTCCATGAGTTGCTTCGACTGATTAATCTAAGAACGCCGTGTGAATATTTTTTTTCTAATCGGTGGAGGATTTCTTTGAGCATTATTGGATTTATGTCCGTGAGCACGATGAGTTCTTGGAGATTTAGGTATCGACCTGCGATGAAAAGTGCGGCTTCGACTTTTTCTTCTGAATCTTTTTCTTTGTTTTCGAATTCGTTTTCAATTTCTTTTGCTGTTGATTCGGTTATTAATGGGGAGCTGTTAGCTGTTAAATGTTGAGTGTCGGATTCTTGATTTTTCATATAAGTCATTGTAAATGAAGTTTTAAAAGATTTAGTGTTGTATGAGGTTAGTCGTGGATTTCGAATCTTAGAATTGCTCCGGTCCCGCCGAGGTTGTCGAATTGAACTCCTTCGGCAGTTTCTTTTGTGACGAGGTGGATTTCTGTTGATGATGCTTGTGCGAGTTTTTCTAAGAATTTTATTTTTTCTTTAGGGAGTGATTTTGATATGATTAGTTTTTCGACTGCGCCTCGATTTAATCTGTCTTCTACTTCGGCTTCGCCGTATGAAACTTTGTTTGGTTCTTTCGCGAGTTTTTCGAAGAAGAGGTCGAGGATTTGTCTTTGTTTTGTGATTTCTTGTTCGGAGAGAACGTCTTGGCAGAGTTCGACGAGTTCTTCTAATCCGTGCATTCCTGTTCCGCCCAAATCTTTTATTGCGATTACTTTTTCTTTTAGGGCTGTTGCGAGTTGTCCTTGGTCTAGGAATTCGTCTTTTGTTGGGATTGGCCCGCCGACTAATATTCCTTTTAGTTTTTTATTGTCCCAGAAATATGTTTTCATGTGTTCTGCTACTCGTTTGAAAAATTCTTTTGTCATTGATTCTCGGATTCGTGCGAACCTTTGAGATGATTGCCCGCCAGCTCGTGTTTTCCCCGGGATTCCTGAAGTCATGTTTTGTAGGAGTTTGATGTGTTTGCCGTCGAGGATTCCTATTGATGCTTCGTTTCGCTCGATTATTAAAAGTCCGTAAATTTCTTCTGTTTCGAGCATTTCTTTTAGTGGGTCGAGGACGAATGCTTGGTCGCATCTGTAGATTTTTACTTTGAGTTTTTTTGGCGGTTCTATTGCCCAGACTTCTAAGGACTCTTTCCCATCTTTTGTTATGTTACCCGAGAAAACTGCGAGTCCGTTTGGCGGGGTTCGTCCGATTTCTTTTAATTTTCGCGTGGCTCTTTCTAAAGCATTGATTACGTTTTTTCGTGTGCCTGCTGATTTGATGTTTGTTGCTGTTCCCTTTTCGTCTTCGAGTTGTTTTGTTGTTTGGGTTAGCGTTGCTCCGGCTGGGACCATTACTGTGATTAGTTCTGTGTGTCGGCCTCGGTAACCTTCGAGTTCTTCTACTAAAGTTTCTAGTTCAAATTTTTGTGTTTCGTCCATTTGCGACTCCGTCGTAGCTATTAGCTGTTAGCCATTAGCTGTTAGTATGACTTGTTCGGCTTTGTTATTTTTTTATTTGTGTTCATTTTAATATTAGAGAAGGGGGAGTTTTAAAGTTTGGGTTAGGTGCTTTCTTAGGTTATAAGTATTGGCTGACTTCACATGTGCTTGCCAGCCTTGAAATATTTCTAAGATTTCGTTTGTAGGAATGTGATTGTTGTGAAATAGTTGTATTTTTCTTTTCATACCCTTTATGTTTCTTTGTCTTAGTAACTTAAAGTAGTAGTAGTTTCTGAATCCTACGAAGTCTACTCCTTTTGATAATGATATAATTTTTGATTTGTTTTTGTGAGATTTCATATATTTGCCCAAGAGATTGGCTATTCCGAGGTCGGAGTTCGTATTCGCGAGATTGTCGTTCCTGGCGTCCAGGTTGCCGTCGTCCGCATAAAGCCTCGACAATAATGATAGCCTCTTTACCGATTACCACCATGGCTTCAATATTCATGATGTTTCAATTACTAATTGTTGTCATTGAATTTTACTGACTCATTTAAGAGTTCTAATAAAGGGGCATGTGGCCTAGTCCCAGACTAGGGGTTTTTTGAAGAATTTTAGGCTTTTAATTATTGTTGTATTCTAAAATATATATTAACCTATTTTTTCGAGCCGACGCCTTCGGCGTGAACCAGCCCCACCCGGCCATCGCCGCCCGAATCCGCGAGATTGTCGTTCCAGACGATCAGGTTGCCGTCGCCCACATATAGCCTCGACAATCCGGTCCGTTTTGTAAAAACTTTAATCTTAGTACCATCAAACTCTATTTTTTTTTCGTTATTTGAATAGGCGAATCTTGGGTCTATGATTATTTGTGTTTCATCTGTTTCTACAAATTTGTATCCTTGTTTGGTATTTGCTTCGGCTATTCTTAATCCGATAAATCTTGCTGGGTTTTCTGAGTCGTAAGATATATTACCTTGGTTTTTTGCTATACCTGCTAAGTTAGTTGATGGTTGGGATACATCGTTTGAGTAAAGTATTGCTTCTTTTATGTCGGCGTATATTCCTTCGAATGGGTTTATATTGTTGGCTTGCCCATGGGCGATTATTCTTACTGCGTCTTCTAGGGATAGGGTTGCTATATTTGTTCCTTTTAGGAGTTCTGTTGTTGCTATTACGAAGGGTAGACTTGAGCCTGTGGCGTTTTCTATATTGAATCCGGAGTTCATGATTGTTTTGTATCCTGGTGAATCTTTACCAAATCTTCCGATTAGAAAATCATTTACCCTTTGATACATAGATAAATCTGCTTGTATAATTCTTAATCCATTTGTTGCGGGGATATCTATGTTTAGGTTTGCCATGTGATATTGGAGGATTTTTTGTTTATAAAGTTTTTGGTTGTTGTCACTTTAAAGTTAGATGTTGTGGCATGCTTTCAGGTCTTTTTCGAATTCTTGCAATTCTTTAGGGATTTTGATTCCTGCGATTGGGTTTCGTAGAGATATACCTTTTTCTTTTTTTGTTTTCCAGATTTGAGAATTGAAATCTGTTAATTTGTTTATTATTTGTTGGTTATTATTTGTTGGTTTTGTTTTTGGCCATTCTGATTTTAGAAGGTCTATATTTTTTTCTTTGGCGATTAGCGTCGTGATTTGTGGGATGATTGGGTAAAGGAGGGTTAGTAGTCTTTCTAGGATGAAGTGTAGTGTGTATTTTGCCGAGGTTGATTCTTCGTTTGTGAAGTTTTTATTTTCGTTGTAGGCTCGGTTTTTTACGAGTTCGATGTAGTTGGATGCGAATGTGTCCCATAAAAATTTTCTGAGATTTTGTGCTGGATGATTGAAATCGTAAACTTGGTAGGATTTGTCTGTGGTTTGTGTTAGGTCTTCGATGTGATTGATGAAGAGTTGGTCTAATTTTGTTAGTGTTGGTTTGTTTTTTGGTTTATCGAACATCATTACGAATTTTGAAATGTTTAGTAATTTGTTTAGAGATTTTTTTTCAGCTTTGATTTTTTCTTTTGAGCAGGTGAAGTCGCCTTTAGAAAGGTCGCCTTCAGTTGCTGCCCAAAATCTTAGTGCTTCGGCTCCGTCTTCTTTTAGAATTTCTTGTGGGTCGATTGCATTGCCTAATGATTTTGACATTTTTCGGCCGTTCTCGTCTAAGATGTGTTGGTGAATCCAGATGTCTTTGAAGCAGGATTTTTTTGTTTCAAGGAAGCCTCGGAGAATTGTGTAGTAGAGCCATGTTCTTACGATTTCTTTTCCTTGTGGTCTCAGCGTCGCTGGGTATGTTTTTTTGAAAAATGTATTGTCGGATTTATACTTGAGCATGTTGAGTTCTGAGATTGATGAGTCGAACCAGGTGTCGAGAACTCTTTCTTCGCCTGTCCATTTATTTTTTGGGAAGTCTGCGACGGTTCCTAATATTTTTTTTGTTTTGGTGTCTATAACTTCTGCGTCTTTTGGTGGTAGTTGTTTCCATGGTTCGGCATATTTTCCTTGTGGTGCTAATGCTATTAGATTTTCTGAATACCATAATGGGATTGGAGTTGCGTAATATCTTCTTCTTGATATTGGCCAGTCGATTGAGATTGAGTCTATCCAAGAGTCTAGGATTTTTTTTGAGTTTTTTGGATAGAAGTTTATATCCTTGATTATTTTTCGGATGTCGTTTTTGAATTCTATTTGTTTTAGGTAGAATTCTGGCATTTCGATGAATTCGATTTCGGCATTTGAGCGTTCGGAGATTGGGGTTCGATGTGTGATTTGTTCTTGTTTTACGAGGAGTCCTTTTTCTTTGATTAATTCGATTATTTTTTCTCTTGCTTCTTTGACTTTTAGTCCTTTTAGGATTCCGGCTTTTTCGTTCATTCTTCCGTTTTGCTCGATTGCGATTTGTGGGATTAGTTTCATTTCTCGGAAGAACTGGATATCAGTTAGGTCTCCCATTGAGCACATCATTGCGATGCCGGTGCCTTTGTCGATTTGGGCTGATGGGTGTGATTTGATTGGGATTTCTTTTTTGAAGATTGGGGAGATTGCTGTTTTGCCGTCGAGATGCTTGTATCTTTTGTCTTCTGGATTATAGATTACCATTCCGCATGTTGCGATTAGTTCTGGTCGTGTTGTTCCGATTATTATTTCTTCTTTAGTTTCTTTGACTTCCCATTTAATGTCGTTGAAGGTTGATTGGATTTCTTCGTAGTCGATTTCTGAGTCGGCGATTGTTGTTCGGAGTTTTGGGTCCCAGTTGTTAATCCTTGCATCTTCGTAGATTAGTCCTTTTTTGTATAGGTCGATGAAGGTTGACTGGGTTAGTGTTCTGTATTCTGGGGAGTCGGTGTTATAGATTGCGCCGATTTTCCCGTCGTCTTTGTAGGAGGAGAATGAGATTCCGAGTTTCGCGAATGAGTCGATTGATTCGGCTGAGGCTTCGCTTAATAGTTGTTCACATAGTTCTACGAATTTTTTTCTTCCGACTTTGAATGGGGATGCTTTGAATTTTTTTTCGGTTGCCATTTCGATTGGGAGTCCGTTTCTATCTAAGCCGAGGGGGAATAAGACTTCTTCACCTTTCATTCGTCGGTATCGTGCGAAGAAATCCATGAAGCAGTATGTGACGGCATGGCCCATGTGGATTGGGGTGTTGACGTATGGGGGAGGTGTGTCGATTGAGTAGATTTTCTTTTTTGTTTTTGGATTGAATTTGAAAAGGTCTTTCTTTTTCCAATTAGATGTGATTTCGTTTTCTATTTCGACGTTCCAGTTTTTTATTTGTTTGAGGTTCATGTTAATTGATATAGTAAGAGATTTAAAAGAATGTTGGTTGAGTTTTTTATGGAGAAGAAGCTTAGGATTTTGGCTGCGGCAGATTTGCATGGGAACGCGTTTCGCTAGCTGTTCGGTGTTCGCTATTCGGTGTTAGCTTAAGTGTTGCGCGGTTCGTCCGCGCTTTTGGGAAAGTTTTTATAATTGTTTTATGTGTTTGTTGTATGGTTGGGAAACTTAGAATATTAGCTGCTGCGGATTTACATGGGAGTTTAGATATTGCTAAAAAATTATCTATGAAGGCGAAGAAGAATAAAGTTGACCTTGTTGTTTTGGCCGGGGATATTTATGGGTATAGCGAGGGGGAGCCTGGGATTTTGGAGCCGTTTCGAAAGGCGGGGCAGAAGGTTATATTTGTGCCGGGGAACTGTGATTTTGATGAGGAGCATGAGATGTTGAAGAAAGAGGCGAAGAGTATTCATAATTATTATGTGAATTATGGTGGTGTTGGGATTGTTGGGATTGGGAATCCGAATTGGAAGTTGAGTTTGGATGGTGGGGACTTGGCGGAAATTAAGCGGAATTTTGGGAGGATGAAGGCGGGGAAGAAGATTTTGGTTTCGCATTTGCACGCGGCTGGGACGAAGGCGGAGTTTTCTGGGATTCCTGGGGATGATGTTATTCGGGACGCTGTTGATGAGTTTAAGCCTGATTTGTTGATTGCGGCGCATATTCATGAGGGCGAGGGGATTGAGGATAAGATTGGGAAGACTCGGGTTGTGCAGGTTGGACGGAAGGGGAAGATTTTGGAGATTTAGGGAAATATTCTTATAGTATGTGTTTTTGATATGGTGATGACTGAGACGAAGGTATTTTTTAATGGTGAGATTGGGAGAATTTGTGGGGTTTTGCACAAGGTTGATGATAGTTCTAAGATTGTGATTGTTGTGCATGGTTTTAGTTCGAACAAGGAGACTGGGGCGGTGGATATTTCGAGGGAATTGAATAAGGTTGGGGTTAATGCTTTGAGGATAGATTTGGATAATCAGGGGGAGTCCGAGTTGGATTTTGAGACTGGGGCATGTATTCCTAATTATGTTAAGCAAGTTGAGGCGGCGATTAGTTATTGTAAGGGGTTGGGGTATAAGGAGATTAGCTTGATTGGAGGGAGTTATGGGGGATTGGTTGTTTTTGCTGTTGCTCTTAGTCATCCTGAAATCAAAAGAATGGTTTTGAGGGTTCCTGTTGTTGATCACAAGGAGCATGTTATTTGGAAATATGGAGAAGAGAAGTTGGAAGAATTTAAGGAAAATGGTGTTGTTCTTTATTTTAATAAGAATAATGAAAAATTTGATGTAACGTTTGATTTTATTGAAAAATCTTATCCTTATTCTATGTATGATAGAGCGGGGGAAGTTCGGATTCCGACTTTGATTATTCAGGGGGATGAGGATGAAGCTGTGGAACCTGATGCGGCGAGAAGGGCGGTGAAGTTTTTTTCTAATGGTAAGTTGTATGTTGTTAAAGGGGCGGGGCATAATTTGGGAGTGGGTGGGGATTTTAGTGAGGGGTTGAAGGTGTTGGTTGATTTTTTTAGAGATTAGGAAATATTAAAAGTCTCCTTAATTTGGTTTAATGTAATGGCGAAAGAGAAAAATGCGACTTTGATAATTACGGAGAAGCCGGCGGCGGCGGAGAAGATAGCGGCGGCTTTGAGTAGTGCGACTGATGAGAAGATTACGAACAAGGATAAGGTTTCGTATTATGAATTTTAAAGATTTATTAACAAATTAGGTTCTTTACGTTGACTTCTGAAAGAAAGTTCTTTGGGATTCTTTTGCTTACGTTCAAAAGTTCTATTCCTAGAATATTTCCTTTTTCGTCTAAATCTAAAATTGTGTTGTCGTCCATTTTTTTGTTTGATGCGAAGTCGCCACTAGAGAATTCTATGTATACTGCGTCTGCGTCTTTGTCGAAGGTGATTTCCATTATATATAGTAGGCAGTTATAACCTTTATATATTTATCTTTCTCGTATACGAT
Organism: Candidatus Woesearchaeota archaeon; assembly: GCA_964624735.1. GTDB lineage: Archaea > Nanobdellota > Nanobdellia > Pacearchaeales > GW2011-AR1 > JAGVXH01. Next base: position 29,787 of record CAZUXN010000002.1, read on the forward strand.
TTCTATATTCGCCTTATCGATGTTTTTCTGAACGTAAAATTTTCCATCTTTTTTGGAGGTGTTTTCTGGATATTTAATGGAATTGATAACTTCATCTTTTGTTAATTTTCTTTTTTTCATTCTAAAGAGGGCGTGTTTGGTGAAAATGATTTCCATAATTTTTCCAAGCGAGGAAGTTTATTAAATCTTTGTGATGGTGCGAAATATTCTTATAGTATGTGTTTTTTGTATTGGTATGGTTAAGAAGAATGCGACCTTGATTATTACAGAGAAACCGGCGGCGGCGGAGAAGATAGCGGCGGCTTTGAGTGGGGCGACTGATGAGAAGATTACGAATAAGGATAAGGTTTCGTATTATGAGTTTTACAAGGGAAGTCGGAGATATATTATTGGATGTGCGGTTGGGCATTTGTTTGGGATTCAGCAGATTGCGAAGAGGGGGCCGTTTCCTAATTTTGAGGTTGAGTGGAGGGCGTCTTATAATAAGAAGGGTGGGGCTTTTACTGAGAAGTATTTGAGAGTTTTGAAAAAGTTGGCGAAGGAATGTGATGAGTTTATTGTTGCAACGGACTTTGATGTCGAGGGAGAGGTGATTGGTTGGAATGTTGTGCGGTTTGTTTGTGGAAAGAAGGATGCTAAAAGGATGAAGTTTTCTTTGTTGACGAAGGAGGCGTTGGATAAGTCGTTTGAGAATTTGTTGCCGACGCTTAATTGGGGCGCGGCGATTGCGGGGGAGACTCGACATTATATTGATTGGTTTTATGGGATTAATTTGTCGCGGGGTTTAATGAAGGCGTTGAGCTCGACTGGGACTTTTAGGATTTTGTCGATTGGTCGGGTTCAGGGGCCGGCGTTGAAGATTGTTGCGGACAGGGAGAAAGAGATTCGGGATTTTGAGTCGGAGCCGTATTGGAATGTGTTTTTGCAGGTTCAGGATTCGAAGGGGCAGAGAGTTGAGGTGAAGCATCCGAAGGATATTTTTAAAGAGAGTGAGTTGTTGAAGTTTAAGCATTTGCAGGGGAAGAAAGGTGTTGCTTCTACGAAGATTAGTGACGATGAAGTTAAGGCGCCTGTTCCTTTTGATTTGACGACGCTGCAGACTGAGGCGTACAAGAATTGTGGGTTTACTCCGACGCAGACTTTGAAGGCGGCGCAGAATTTGTATTTGGCTGGGGCGATTTCGTATCCGAGGACTTCGAGCCAGAAGTATGATGCGTCGATTGGGTATGATAAGATTTTGAAGAATTTGAAGAAGTATACGACGGCTGTGAAATATGCGGTGAATTCGAAACCGACCGAGGGGACTAAGGTTGACCCGGCGCATCCTGCGATTTATCCTACTGGTGAAGCTAAGAAAATTCCTGAGAGGGATAAGAAAATTTATGATTTGATTGTTAAGCGGTTTATTGCTTGTTTTTGTGATTCGGCTTTGGTTGAGAATAAGAGGATTAAGGTTGTTGTGAATGGTTTGGATTTTGGTGCGAAGGGAGTGCAAATTAAAGAGAAGGGTTGGATGAATGTTTATCCGCATGGGACTAAGGAGTCGAAGGTTCCGACGATGAATGGGGATGTTGATGTTTTGGAGATTCGGACCGAGGAGAAAGAGACGAAACCGCCAAGAAGATATTCTGCTGCGTCGTTGGTTAAGGAGTTGGAGAAGAGGAATTTGGGGACGAAGGCGACTCGGGCGGCGATTGTTGAGACTTTGTATTCTCGGGGTTATGTTAGGGAGAAGAGTATTGAGGTTACGGAGTTGGGGATGAGAATGGAAGAAACGCTTGAGAAATATTCGCCGATTATTTTGGATGAGAAGCTTACTCGAGCTATGACTGAAGAATTAGAGAAGCTCGAGTCGGTATTCGGTATTCGGGGTGTCGGGGTGTCGGAGCTTGATAAGTTGAAGAAAGGTGAGAAGAAAATTTTGGATGAGGCGAAGGTTGTTGTGACGAAGATTGCCGAGGGGATGAGCGCTAATTTGGATAAGATGGGGAAGTCACTTGCTGATGCGAATGCGGTTGTTTGGGAGCAGGAGAAGGAGGCGAATACAATGAGCGAGTGTCCAGTTTGTCATAAAGGGAAGTTGAGGGTTATGTATGGGAAAAAATTTGGGAGATATTTTGTTTCGTGTGATGCTTATCCGGAGTGCAAGACGATTTATTCTTTGCCGCCGCGTGGTGCTATGCGCCCCGCGAGAAGACAGACGACAGAGGACAGAGGACAGAGGACAGAGGAGTTGGAGATGTGTGAGGAGTGTGGGTTTCCGAAGGTTGCGGCGTTCAAGAAAGGTGGGGCGCCTTGGAGGTTTTGTTTTAATCCGGCGTGTCCGTCGAATGCGGAGTTGACGAAGAAGAAGGAAGAGTTTAAGGCGAAGATTGCGAGTGGTGAGATTAAGGTTGATGAGGATGGGAAGGTTGTTGAGAATTAGACATAGCATATTTAATTATAATAATTCTTATAAATAAGTCGCCCCTTGGCATTTTATGAAAAGTGACCTTGGAGATTTGGCTGGTCTGATTGGTTTATATCAACGTGTTCGGGTGGTTGAGAGAAATCCCGATGCGGCTGGAGCTTCAAGAGAATTGTTAGAAGCGAGAAGATTACATGAGATTAGAATTAATGGGTTGATGGTTAATAGGGGATATGCTGCCCAAGAGAATCCGGTTTTTGATTATTGCTTAAGATGTTTTAATGGAGGTTCTGATGGTAGAGGTGCGCTTGATTTTTCGCCTAGAGTGAGAAGATTTATTCGTTATGCTAATGCGAATCAGGGGGGATATATTCTTTCTGCTAATGGAGATGTCCCTGAGGATATTGGAGTTATTGATGGCGAAGCCCGATTTGAAATGGATAGAACTTTTAGGTATTTGGTAGTTCCGGTTAAGAGACTGAGAACAAATATTGAAGGAAAATGGGAGAAGAAGTGTTTCTTTAATACTAAAACTAGAGAACCTGGTTTTAATGAAAATAGATTTATGGTTTCTCCTTATGTTTTTAGTGGCAAAAGAGAATGTGAGGATGATGCTTGGCATGGAGATGTTCCTGGAATGCCCAATGGAAATTCTAGAGTTTCGGTTTATATTGGAGATGGAAGAGTTACTGAATTCTTAGATAGAGGTTATGTGACGAACGTTCCAGCCAAAGAGAAAAAAGTTGTCTTAAGTGTTCTAAGTTAAAATAGTCCGCGTTTTCTTATTCCGGTGTTGATAATTTCGAATGCTAATTCTTTGACTGGGAGAGAGCGGTGTTTTTTTAGGATGAGTTTTCTTTTGTTGTTGTAGCCTTTGAGTTCGATTAGGCATTTGGACCAGTATTTTAGGAGGTCGCCGCCGACCATGGAAACGGAACGCTCTAGCGTTCCGTCGCTATTAGCTATTAGCTGTTTGCTTTTAGGTAAGAATTGGGAGTAGACTTGGTTTGTTACGATTACTGGGATATTTTGTTTTCTTGCGATTTCGTTTAAGGTTCTTAGTTGTTTTGCAAGTTTTCGGTTTACTTCTGAAATTTTTTCGTTGTTTTTTGATTGTATCGCTTCGCCGAGTTCGAGTCGGTAGAGCATTGCGATGCTGTCTATTATAATTAATGATATGTTTTCTTTTTTGACGTGTTTAAGCATTTGGTTGAAGGCTTTTTCTTGTTCTGTGAACGAGGTTGGCTTTAAGAGAAAAATGCTTTGAAGGGCGGCATCGATTTCTTCTTTTGTGCCTTGGTGAATTTGTTTGAAACGTTCGGTTGAGAATCCACCCTCGGTATCGATGAATATTACTTTGTTTCCTTTTCTGGCTTGGGATGTTGCGACGATGACGCAGAGGTTTGATTTGCCTGAGCCGCCGGGGCCGTAGAGGGTCGTGATGATGTCGGTTTCGTAGCCGCCTTGGAGGAAGGTGTTTAGTTCGTATGAGCCGGCTGAGATTTTATTGGTCATTTGATTAGGTCCTTCAAGGTTAGTATTGAACTTACTGGAAATTCGAGGTTTGGGCTTGCTCTTTCTACTATAACGCATGCTTGGATATTTTTTACTCCAAATCTTTTTAGAATTTCTGCTGTAGCTGTGATTGATGAGCCGGTAGTGAATACATCATCAAGTATTGTTACATAATCATCGGTTGTTGGTATGTAGCCTTCAATTTGTTTTTCCATTCCATAATCTTTTTGTGTGTTTCTGATTGGGGATAGTGGAATATGATAAATGAGGTGATAGGCAGTAGCTATTGGGATGCCTCCTATCCCTATTCCTGCAACACAGGTTGTATTTGCTGGTACAATGTTATGAAGGGACTGGGCGCAAAGTGGAAGAAATTCTGGATCTCTATATCCCGCTTTTATGTCAATATAAAAATTAGTTTTTTCTCCTGCTCGAAGTATATGGTCTCCAGGTTGGATTATACCTAATTCGTGAATTTTTGCAATTAATTCTTTCATTGTGTTTTAGGTATATTGTTGATTAAATATATTTATATAGTGAGTAGCTATTAAAGTATATGGTGAGGAAGTCGGAGAGGGTTGAGTTGTTATGGAGAATTTTGGTTGGAATAGTTAGTGGAGTGATTTTGGGAATTTGGAAAGTGTTGGTTATTGTTTTGGCGATTGCGAACTGGTTTGTGGTTTTGTTTAATGGGAAAAGAGATAAAGGGCTTGCGGAATTTTGTGAATATTGGAACAGCGAAGTTTATATTTATGTTAGGTACTTGACTTTTGAGACAAATGAGAAGCCGTTTCCGTTTAGTGATTTGAAGAAGTTGGGAAAGTTTGAGAAGTAATCACTTTAGTTTTTTGAATTCGTCGACGGTTTTATCGATTTCTTTTTCGAGTGTTGCGATTGCTTTTTTTAGAAGTTTTTTTGGGTTGTCAGCTTCGATGTGGAGGATTGGGTTTTTTGTTGGGTGGTCGCGTTTCCATGCGGCGAGTTTTGCGCCTTCTTTGTTTAAGTAAACCCGGAGAACTTCTGCGATTGTTAAGCTTGATAATTCTATGTCAAGTTCGTTTTTTCCGTCTTTTATGATTTTAACTTCCATATATGTAATGGATAAAATTGGTTTTTAAGGTTATTGGATGTTTTTAAAAACTTGGTTTTGTCCAGTAGGTATCTCTGGTGAGATAAGATTATTGATTTTCTATTCTGGATATCCCGTCTTTCTTGATTCGGATTACGTGGTCGACGAAGCTTTCGATTTTTTCTTCGTGAGAGACAAGGATTGTTTGTTCGGCTTTTAGTTGTTCGAAAATATCTCGCATTTTGTCTATTTGTTCGGTTGCGAATCCGTCTGTTGGTTCGTCGAGGATTACGACATTCTTTGTTTTGATTTGCGAGAGCATAGAATTGAGAACTTTGTTTAAGGAAAGTCTATATGCTAATGCTATTGCTGTTCGTTCGCCTCCTGAGAGAAAGGCATAATCGATTTCATAATCTTGATTTGTAATTATCGGAGTAAAATCTTCGTTTAATCTTACTGATAAAGAATCTGATACTAGCATCGAGAACCATTCGGCGAAAATGTTTGAAAATTCGTTTCGAAGTTTTACCATAACGTTTTTTTCTGTGAGATTTATCATTGTGATGAATTTTTCTTGAAGCCAATCTTGTAATTCCCGTAGGTGATTGATTTGATTTCTAATTTTTTCTTTATCTTTTATTTCATCTGATAATTCTTTTAATCTTATTTTTAATAACTCTAACTCTTTGTTTTTTGTTGCTATTATAATTTCTTTTTTTCTAAATATTTCATTTATTTCTTGTGCTTCTTTTTTTGCTTTGTCAAAAATTTTTTGAGATTCGTTAAAGGTTTGAATTTTTGTTTGAATTTGTTCTGCTTTATTTTGGAGTTCTTTTGTCTCATTTAATGTTATGTCGAGGACAAATGCGTCGCTTTTGATTTTTATTTCGATTATTTTTTGATGTTCGGCTTTTATTTTGTTTTGCTGTAAATTACTTTTATCTGTTTCATACTCTCTAACTAATTCTTTTTCTGTTTCTATTTCTTTGATTATGGATTGTTTTTGCTGGATTTTTTGTTCTAGTTCTCTGTTTATTTCTTCTATGTCGAATTGCATTCGTTTTGCGATTTTGTTTTTGTGTTCTTGTCCAACTGATTGGAAACAGGTCGGGCAATTTTCTATGGAGATTATTTGTTCTCTAAGTTTTAGAGGTCTTTCTTTTTGGGAATTTAAAACCGATATCTGCGAGGATATCTTAAAAAATTTTAAGTTTTTTTCTTCTAAGGTTTGTCTGTGTTTTTCAACTAGTTTTATTATTGTTTTTAATTTTTCTTCTGAAAAATCTATTTTTTCATAAATTTGTTTTTGCATTAACATTATTTCTTTTTTAATTCGATTTTCTAATTCTCTTTTGCTTTGAATAAGTAAATTTGTTTTTATTAATTCTGATTTTAATTCTCTTTCCTTGTCGATTGTTTTTTGACTTGATGTTAATTTTTCTTCGGATTTTTGTTTTATTAGAATGATATTTTGGTGTTCTAATTTTAGGTTGTTGATTTCTTTTGTTAATATTATTTTTTTTTCGTTTTCTAATGTAAATTTTTCTTTAAAAAGATTTAATTCTGAAGCAAAAATTTCTTTGATTTTTATTGTTTCTTTGATTTTCTGTAAAAGAATTTGAGAATTTTCTTTGATTTTTTTGTAACGATCAATGCCGAAAATGTGTCTTAATGTGTCGAGCCTAACTTCGGGTTTTTCTTGTATAATTGATTTCATTTCTTCTTGGGGAGTATAGACGGTGAATTTGTAGAGAAGATTTGATTTTTTTATGAATTCTTTTGGATAATTTAGAAGTTTAATTATTCTATCTTTCATTTCTGATGTTGAAAGTTCTTCTCTTTTTGTGCCAATTGTAATGATGTTGGAATCTTGTGTTATACTGCCGTTTGATGATTTTTTTATTGTTCTTTCTAATATTATTGTTTTTCCGTCGATATCTATATCTAATTGTACATATGCCGCATCTGTTCCTTGTCTTAGAATTGATGTTCCTTTTTGTCCTGGTTGTAATCCGAAGAGTGCGAATTGTAATCCGAGAAGGACTGATGTTTTTCCTGAGCCTATGTCCCCAGCCAAAAGAACAGAGCCTTTTGGAAATTCAATTGTGAGATTTTTGTAGCTTCTAATGTTTTGTATGGTTAATTTTTTGAATAGCATTATAATATTTGGGTTATCTCCAAAATATTTTTTAGTTCTGATAATAGTCTGTCTTCGTAGATTGTAATTTTTTCGTCTTCATTTTTTTCTATAGAGAGCGCTGTTATTAGTTGTGGTAAATATTTATTGAAATTTGTTGGATTTTTTTGCGAGTATTCATTCAAAATTTTTCGTTCGATATTTTCGATATTATCTGTTAGGGATGATTCCATTTCAAACTCTGATTCTTGGACTTTGATTGAAGAAATGTTTCTGAGGAAAATGTATGCTTGTTTCTTTTTTATGAATTCTTCTATTTCATTAAATCTAATGTCGCCGGTTTTCCCTTGAGTTAAAACTCCTCTTAGTTTTAATAAAACAATTTTGTTATTTAAATTGTGTTTATCTAATTCCGATATTATTTTTTGTGTTGCTATTAGTGCATTTGTGATTTCGATTTCGATTGAAACAACTTCTTTTATTGGAATTTTGATGTTTTGTGTTTTTATTTTTCCGTTGGTGATTTCGCATAATTGGAAACTTCCATATTTTAAATCTGTTAGTTCTTGGAAGTTGTTTGGAAATGTCGGGCCAGGATAAATATAGCATGAGTTGTCTTCTCTTGTTTCAAAGATTTGGTGGATGTGCCCCATTGCATAGTAGTTTGATAGCGGGAGTTTGTGTTTTTCGATTGAATCCATTGGGATTGTCCCGATTACATCTTTGATTGTTGTGTGAATCATTAAGATTGTGAATGGATGTATTGATTCGAAATAGATTTTTTGGAGGTCTTCGATTTCCATTCCGGATTTTCTGCCGGGATATCCGTAGATTGCTATGTCGTCGTGCATTTGTGGTTTTAATTTTATTTTTCCGTCTTTTTGATATTCCCAGTTCTCGATATTCTTACAGAAGCCTGCTTTTTCTAGAACGTCTAAAAATGTCTTTCCTGAGGCTGAGAAGTCGTGTGAGCCGGCGATTAGGTATACTGGGATTTTGGCGTCGTGGAGTTTTTTGAATTCTGCGAAAGATTCTTTTAGGATTTCGATTGGTGGGTATGCTGAGTCGAAGAGGTCGCCGGCAATTAGAATAAAGTCTACTTTTTCTTGAATACATAATTCGATTATTTTTTTGAAGGATTGGAAGTTTAGTTTTTGGAGTTCTTCTTGGCGCCAGCTTCCGAGGTGGCAGTCTGCTAAGTGTGCGAATTTTGTCATGGTTAGTAAAATTCTGGTTTGTTTATAAGGATTATTGGGGTTTAGTTTTGAAATTGTAGGATTAACAATTCTTCCATAAATATTTTTTTCTTGGCGACGATTTTTGGGTTGTATTTTTTTATTCTGTTTATTGGGGTTAGGGTTGAGATTAGGAGGAATATTTTGCCGTTTTTGGTTAAATGTTTTTTTGCTTGTCTTAGGAATTTGATTGAAATTTCGTCGCCGTGTTTGCCGCCGGTTGTTGCAAGTTGTGAATCTTTTGGTTCTTTTTTATCGAAGGGGAGATAGGGAGCGTTGAATACTATCAAATCGAAACGATTTGATGTTGTTGGTTTTTGGTTTTTGGTTGTTGGTAATGGAATGTTTTTGAATAAGTTGGATTTTATTGCTTTGAATCCTTTTTGTTTTAGGAGTTTTACCGATTTTAGGTTGATGTCTATTGGGGTTATATTTTTTTTGTTTAGGAATTTTGAGGCTGTTTCTGATAGGATACCTGAGCCAGTGCCCATGTCTAACATTTTTATTGAAGATAAAAATGTGGGTGTTGGGTAGTGGGTGTTGGGTTGTAGGCTTTTGAGATATTTTTTTAGAAAGTTCGCGAAGAAGTATGAGTCTTCGGCTGTTTGATAAATTTCCATTTTAGAATATTTTGTCCCAGAAAAGTCCGAGCAGTGCTGTGCTAATGAGAATTAATACTGCTATTGATATTAATATTATTAGAAATTTTTTTGATATTTGTTTTTTTTGATTTGGCTTTGGTGTCGTTGTAGATGATTGTGATTGTTGTTTTATTGGGTTTAGTGAGGCTGATGTTTGCTGAGCGATTTTTGAAGTTATGTTTATATTTTGAGCTGCTGCTTCGATTTCTTGTGGTTTATATCCTGCGCTGATGAAACTTTGCTTGGCTTTGGCTATACTTTCTCCTCTTAATAATGCGTTTTGTAATCCTCCAATTAATTCCTGTTCTCTATCGGGCATTTCTGGTGCTACAATTTTAGTATGCCTCCATCTTGCATTAAATGACATTGTTTGCCGAGTTTGTATCCGAGTTCTTTTGATAATTCTGCCATTGGTTTCGTTTTGTCGAGACCGCCGTGTGCTGGGATTATATGTTGTGGGTTAATTATGTGTACTATGTCTCGGAGGTCCTCTCTTCCTGCGTGACCTGAAACATGGGCATCTCTGAAAATTCTTGGTTTACTTTTTTTTAGACGATTTTCCATTTTTGCAAATTGTTCTTTATTGATTGGAGTTGGGATTACGCTTGATGAAAAAATGATGTTGTCGTCGCGATTTAATTTGAATGGAAGGTCGTGTCTGGATAATCTTTCGAGGATTGAGCCAGGTTCGCCCTGGTGTCCTGTGCAAACAATCATATAATCTTTTCTTTTTATTTCTACTTTGTGTAATGTTTTTTCGACTTGTCGTCGGTATTTTGATATTTTTATATCATTGAGAAATGGCGCTATGCCTACATTTTTTGCTGCTGTTGAATATTTGTCGAGACTTCTTCCTAGAAAAACGACTTCTCGATTTAGTTTTTTGCCGAATTCGACGATTGATTTTAGTCGCGCGATGTGTGATGAGAATGTTGTTACAATCATTCCTGCGTTTCTGTTTTGAATTGTCAAGAGAACTTCTTGGAGCAATGCTCTCGCAATTTTTTCTGATGGAGTTTTTCTTTCTGAACCGGAATATAATGAGTCGACGATAAATACAAGAACTCCTTCTTTGGCGATTTCTCTTAGTCTTTTATAGTTTGGTTTTAGTCCGAACACTGGGGTATCGTCGAGTTTGAAATCATTTGCGTATAGTATTGCTCCCTTTGATGTATGTATTGCAATCATGAGACATTGTGCGGTTGAGTGAGTGATGTTTATGAAATCAATTTTGTATTTTTTGGTTTTGCCCCTGACATAAAAAGTTGTGTTTGGTTTGATTGTATAGATTTTGTTTCGAAGAACTATGTTATTGTCGCTGAGTAGGGAGTTGAGGACTTGGATTGTGAATGGGGTTCCGTAGACCGGAGCTTTGTATTTGTCGGATAAAAATGGGATTGCGCCGACGTGGTCGAGGTGAGCGTGGCTGACAAATTGTGCTCGGATTTTGTGTTTGATTTTTTTTATGACAGAATCTTCTGGGATTGCATTGATTGATTTTAGTTTTCGTTCGGTCATAATTTTATCTCGTTCGTTCATTGAGACTATTGCTGGAAGAAAGAAGCCTTCATCGAAAATAAACGCGTCTTCTTCGAGTTCGACTACTACCATATTTTTTCCGACTTCTGAGAACCCGCCAACTGTGTATATTTTCACCATTTAATTATATGTTAGTGGTTTGAGTTTTTAAATTATTGTAGTAATGTTTTTAACCTTGCTGGAATTTAACTTGTTATGAATAAAAAAGGTTTGATTGGGTTGGTTGTTGTAATTATAGTTTTGTTAGTTGTGGGATTTTTTTGGTTTGTAAGAAATTATGATTTTACTAATGAGAAAAATCTTGTAAATAATATTTCTCAGACGGCGAACCCTGCATCTGTTTATTGCGTTAATCAAGGTAATAAATTAGAAATAAGAGATGAGGACGGGGGGCAGATAGGATATTGTGTTTCTGCCGACGGGCAGGAATGTGAGGAGTGGGATTTTTTTAGGGGAGATTGTTCTTTTGAAGGAATTCAAAAATGTGTTCCTGCGAGTTGTTGTCATGCTTCTTCGTGTGTTTTGGAAAGTAGTGCTCCGAATTGTAGCATGACTATGTGCACTCAAGAATGCCGTGGTGGGACGATGGATTGTGGAGTGGGAAATTGTGCATTTGTCGACGGGAATTGTGAGGTGAAATGGAATGAGAAAACTCTGGGTTAGTTTTATTTTGCTTGTGTTGGTTGTTGGGGTTGTGTCGGGAGGGGGTTTTGTTGGTGGGGGTGAGAGTAATTCAAATTTTAAGGTGATGGTTAAATGTGTGAGCAATCAAAATCATTTGCGAATTTTGTCTATGAAAACTCTTAACAACAATGTTAATATTATTACAAATAAAGCAAAGGCGAATCATGATATAAATATTTTAACTGTTAATGTAACACAATCTGAATATGAAGAATTGCTTAATGACCCTAATGTAATAACAGAGAAAATATATAATGTAGTCTCTTTAATGATAGAAGACACAAATATAACTGGTGCGGATTTGTCATGGGATTTAAAGATTGGTAATCTTAATTTAACTGGAAACGGACAAGCCGTTTGCATTCTCGATACTGGAGTAGATTATACTCACCCAGATTTGGGAGGATGCAATACTTCAGAATTTTTGGCGAGGAATTGTTTAAAAATTATTGGCGGTTGGGATTTTGGCGATAATGATTTTGACCCTTTGGACCATAACGGGCATGGAACTCATGTTGCAGGTATCGTCGCTGCTAATGGAAAAATAAAAGGAATGGCTCCAGATTCAAAAATTGTTGCGATTAAAGTTTTTGCTGATAATGGAGATTCAACAAGTAATAGTATAGTTGATGGAATAGACTGGTGCGTTAATCATTCTGCAGAGTTTAATATTTCGGTAATAAGCATGAGTTTGGGATTTACTGACCAATTTGGAAATTCTTATTTAAACTCTACTTATTGTGATTCTGATTTTCCAAATACTTATGATGCTGTTCAGAGTGCAGTTGATAAAAATATTTCTGTCGTTGCTGCTTCGGGTAATGATGCAGCAAATGGATATCTTGGGGCTCCTGCCTGTTTGTCTAATGTAATTTCTGTCGGGGCAACTTACGACGAGAATGTTTCTGGGACAATAAGTTATCCGAGTGTTTGTAACGATTCAAACTTCTTCCTTGATAATATAACTTGTTTTACAAATAGAAATTTCTTGCTCAAACTTTTGGCCCCAGGAGCTTTTATCAATTCAACAATGCCGACTTATGAAGTTTGTTTAACAAATAGTAGCTGCATTAATAGCACTAATACTTATTCAGAAAATTATGATGAAATGGTTGGCACTTCTATGGCGACGCCGATGGTGTCCGGAGCAATTGCAATTATTAAGCAGATGTTAAAATTGACCAGACAAAGTGAAACTCCGTCGGAGATTGAAAATATTTTGTATAATACCGGCAAACAAATTTATGATTCTTCTTCTGGATTAAATTTCTCCCGAATAAATGTTTATGATGCTATTTTGTCTCTTGATAATATTGCTCCGAATGTCACACTTGTGTTGCCGACGAATAATAAAATAAACATCACGAAAAATCAAACCTTTATTTGCAATGCGACGGACTGGCAGTTGGCGAATGTGACTTTTTATTTGTGGAATTCAAGTGGGGGGTTGGTTAATAGTTCAACTAATAATTTGAGCGGGACAGCGAATGTAACGAGTTTTAGTGTGACCAATATGTCGTTTGGTAATTATGAATGGAACTGTTTCTGTGTTGATGCTATTGGGAATTCGGCTTATGCTTCTGTTAATTTTAGTTTGACTATTGGTGGGATTTCGACGACGCTGTTGTCGCCTGAGGATAATAAGTATACTAATGTTAATGATACAAATTTTAGCTGTCAGATTGTTTCGGATTCTAATTATGAATTGGCGAATGTGACTTTTTATTTATGGAACTCGAGTTGGGGATTGATTAATAGTTCGACGAAGAATATTTCTGGATTTAGTAATATGAGTATTTTTAATTATAGTTTTGTCGATGAAGGGAATTATTCGTGGAATTGTTTGGGAATGAATAATGCGTCGAACGAATCTTGGGGTGGTTCTAATTATAGTATTGTTTTTGATGTGAGTGCGCCGAATTTAGTTTTGACTAGTTTACCGACGAGTGTTACTTCAAATTCTGTTTTAAAAAATTTTGGCTTTAACATTTCTGATGATAATCTTGATGGGTGTATTTTAATTATAAATAATGTAATTAGTCGGACTAATTCTTCGATGAATATTTCTTTGTCTCAATCTTTTAGCCAAACTTTTACGCCGGGAACTTATAATTGGAAAATTAATTGCAGTGATTTTGCTGGTAATGTAAATTCTTCTGGCGAACATAGTTTTGTTATTACAGCTGTTCCAAGTCTTATTTCGAATGGTTCTCCTGGTGGCGGTAGTTCGGCAAGTATTTCTTCGACGCCAAAAACTTATGAGATTGGG
>CAZUXN010000003.1:0-42696 GCA_964624735.1 Candidatus Woesearchaeota archaeon
TGCCGACGACGGGGCTTGTGAGTTGGTGGAAGTTTGATGGTGATGCGACGGATAGTTGGGGGGATAATGATGGTACGCTGATGGGGGATGCGAATACCGATGGGAACGTTTTGAATTTGGATGGGGATGGGGATTGGGTGAATTGTGGTGATATTTTAAGGTTTGAAACTGGAGATTTTAGTGTTGCTTTTTGGGTAAAATATACTTCTGGAACATGGGCGTTTATAACTAAAGGATGGGCAGCTCATGCACTCAATGGTTGGGGTATTTGGCGGAGTGGTGGAGATTCGATTAGTGTTGCTTTACAAGATATATCTGCTTCGGCTTCTTTCCCTATGGTAGATACATGGGCTTTTGTTGTTGTTACTTTTGACCGTGATGATTTTGGGAAGATTTATATTGATAGTGTTTTGGGAAATAGTTTTGATATTTCTAGCAGACAGACAATTATTGGTACTACAGACTTGTTATTTATTGGTAGGTATGGAACGGTTTCAGAATTGAAAGGGATATTTGATAATGTGATGATTTATGATAAAGTTCTTTCCGATGATGAAGTGAAGGCGATTTATGAGATTCAGGGGAAGAGTTAGAGTGGGAAGTAAATTTATAAAGTAGGTAGTTGTTTTATTGTTATGAAAGAGGTTGTGAGGAGGTATTTTGGTTGGAAATGGTTTTTGGTTCTTGGGATTTTGGTTGTTTTTATTGGGGGTGGTTGGTTTTTGTTTTTTAGTTATGCGGAGTGTGATAGTTGGGATTGTTTTAATAAAAATTTGAAAGATTGTAGTAAGGTGAAATTTGTTGGGGGGACAGATATGATTTTTGGATACACGATTAAAGGAGTTTCTGATGAGGGGTGTGAGGTTGATGTTGAGCTTTTGCAAGGAGAATTGAATAATCAAGATTCGATTAAGCTGGAACGTCAGAAGATGACTTGTGTTTTGCCGAGGGGTGTTGTGATGATTCCAGAGAGTAATATTGGGAATTGTCATGGATTGTTGAAAGAGGGTTTGCAGGATTTGGTGATAAAGAAGTTGCATACTTACATTGTTCAGAATCTTGGGCAGATTAATTTGGAGATACTTGAGGTTCCGAGTTAGGGTTATAATTCGAATTCATTGATGAAGCTGATTATCGTTTTGTATTTTTCCAGGAATTGATGTCCTTTGTCGGTGAGAGATGTAGTTTTGTTTTCTTTGTGGCTGATTTCTTTTATGAGATTTTTGTTTAATAATTCGAAATAATATTCTTTGAATCTTGTGGACGATATATTTGATTGTCTTATTAGCGGAGTTATTTTTATGGAGTTGCGATTTTCATGAATTATTGAGAGTATGTCTTTTATTATTTCTAATTTTCCTCTTTTTGTCATTTTAATCGGTTCCGGTATTTTTGATAACTCTGTATAAAACAAGTAAAAATACTAATGTAGATGCCAGATAGATAAATAGTTGAAATCCTTGGAAAAATTTTGGAATTAAAGTGTCTATGATATTGAGCACCCAGAATAGAGAAAGAAGGATATAAGTCAAGTAAAGATGATGTTTTCTTTTTTTGTTCTTTTTATATTGATGAGAGATTTGAATAATGAAAATGACGACGAAAAGCAGGAAAAGATTTAATCCCAAATAAACTATTGGATTTCTTGACAAGATGCTTATCAGGGCGATGATTAGGGCGAGGACATGGAATAAATAAATTTTGTGTGGGTTATTATTCCATTTTTGTATTACGCTGTAAAGAAGATAAAAAATTGCCATTGAGCTAAAGTATACAAATAAAAATTGAGTTGTTAATCCTGTAATTCCAAATGTTATTGGGGAGAGTTCCAGTATTCCATTAATGTCAAAATAAATAACTATGAATTTTATGAATCCCCTGAAGAAATAGGCAATTGCAAAAAATAAAAATGCTTGTCTGAAATATTTTATTCCTTTGTGTGAGCTTAGTTTGTAAAGTTCTTTGGTGCCAAAGTAGATTATTAAACTGCAAACGATTATGATAAATGAATAGAATAATTCTGTCCCTAATCCCAAACCAATTAAGTTGGTTAATTCTTTTTTCCCAATGTTTTTGAAAATAATTCTTCCTGTTGATATGGGCATTTTATCTTGTATAAGATAGATGTGTGGATTTATAAGAATGATGGACGTAAAATTTAAAGAGATATGTTTAATAATTTGAATTCTATATTTTATTATGAAAAAACGTTTATTTTTGTTGATTGTTTTGCTGGTTGTTGCTCTGATTTTTTTTGCAAATTTAATTTTTCATTTGGTTTATTTTGTCGAGTTTCATAAACATATAACTCCGCTTAATGAGGCAGATAGAGAGAAGGCAATAAATATTCTCAATAAAAATATCGGCGTTGGCGATTATAAAATAAATGGTTTTAATGCTTATCCGTCGAGGGGCAGGGTTAATGTCGAAGTGATAAACGGGAGTTTGAAGAAGCATTATATTTTGGATTTAAATGAGGAGAGGGTTGTAAAAAAGATATGAGAAGTTCTAAGAAGAAATTTTTATTGTTTCTTATTTTTGTGGTTGTTTCGGTTGTCGTCTGTATTTTGTCCGGATATTTTGGATTGAATTCTTCTTCGATAGATTTATTTGTTTCGTTAAATTCTTTTTTTGCGGGGTTTTTGTATTCGCTGGTGTTTATTGTGCTTGCTTCGTTTTCGTTTTCGGTGAGTGTTATGACGGGATTGGGTGCGCTGATTTTTCCCCTTCCGGAGCTTGTGGTTTATGCGATGGTTGGAATTCTTGGTAGTTCTGTTGTTGATTTTTATATTGCAAGAAAACTTGGGAGAGATTATGTGCAGAAGTATCTTAAGCGACGAGGTGATAGTTTAGAAAAATTTGACGAGGTCGTTGAGAAAAGTCCTTTCAAGACAATTTTTATTTTGAGCACGATATTTTTTGTTCCGCCGACGGTTCCAAATTTTCTTGGGGGAATCATGAAAATTAATTTGAGAGATTATTCTTTCGCTACTTTTTTGGGGAATCTCCCAAATACTTTTTTTACAGTTTATTTAATTAATGGAATAATTTATTCAAATTATTTTCAAATATATTTTTCGATTGTTTGCCTGGTTGTTGTAACTGCTGTTGCTTTGTTTTTTTATCGAGGGGAAATTGGAGAAATTTTGAGAATTAGTTTCCCGAGAATTTTTGGACGGTTGAGAAATTCAAGTAGTTTGGTTTAAATTTGAATTTTGTTTGTAGATTTTAAGTCCACATTGTTTAAAAATGGGAAATTTATAAAAGAATATGGAGCCCGTGATTGTTCTTGATGATGTTTGGAAAAGATACGATATGGGTAAAGCTGGTGGGTTGACAGTTTTAAAGGAAATTGATTTGAAGGTTGAGCGAGGAGAATTTGTCGCTGTTGTTGGTCCGAGTGGAAGCGGGAAAAGCACGATGGTGAATATGATTGGTGCTCTTGATATTCCTTCTTATGGAACGATTTATCTTGATGAGAAAGATATAGGGAAAATGAAAGAGTCGTCTTTGGTGAAATTACGAAGTAAGAAAGTTGGATTTATTTTTCAGCAATTTAATTTAATACATACTTTGAGTGCACTCCAGAATGTAATGCTCCCAATGGAAATTGTTGATACTTCTGAGAAAATTGCGAGAGATAGGGCGACGAAGCTTTTGGTGAAGTTAGGTTTAGGGAACCGTCTTAATCATAAACCGAATGAATTATCTGGTGGGCAACAACAAAGAGTTGCGATTGCTCGGAGCTTAGCGAATGACCCTGAAGTTATTCTTGCTGACGAGCCGACTGGAAATCTTGATAGCAAGACTGGGAAGTTTGTGATGGATTTTCTTGGGAAATTAAATGGCGAGGGGAAAACTGTTGTGATTGTTACTCATGATTTAAATTTGGTTCAGTATGCCAAGAGAGTTATTTATGTGATGGATGGAAGGATTGAGAAAAGTATTAAAAGTAAAGAAACCCATAGGGGGAAGAGATGAGGAGTCGATTTATTTTAATTTTTGTGATGTTGTTTTTTTTAATAAATATTATTTCTGCGGAGGAGGTTTTGAATTATTCATATAATTATGATTATGATGGTACTCAGATAACTCAGTTGAGGTACGAGCCTTATCCTGTAAGTCCGGGAGAATATTTTGATGTCTGGATTAAAGCTTCTTTGGGGAACTCGGTGGATTATGCGAAGTTTGAATTGATTGATAGTTTCCCGTTTAGTGTTGATGAAAATGAAAATCCCGTTAGAGAGTATAAGGATGTGAGTTCTTTTGAGGTTGTTATGCATTATAAGATTCGGGTGAGTAAGGATGCTGTTGAGGGGGAAAATGAACTTAAATTAAAATATATGAATAGTAAATTAAATTCAGGGGTTATTAGTTCTTTTCCGATAGAAGTTTCAAATGTACAGACGGATTTTGATTTGGTTGTGCAGGAATCTTCCGGGACGGATGTTTCGATTGCGATTGCGAATACGGGCGTGAATACTGCGAATTCTTTGATAGTTAGAATTCCGGAGCAGGAAAATTATAGAATTTCGGGGACTAATGGGCAGATGGTTGGGAATCTTGATTCAGGGGATTATACTATTGTTAGTTTTAGTTTGGCACAAGTCGGGAGGGGTAAGGGAAGTGATTTACAGGTTCAGCTTGATTATACGGATAGTATAGGAGGAAGGAGAAGTGTTGTGAAAAATGTCCAATTCGTTTCTGCTTCTCCGATAAATATAACTGGGCAAGTTATCGGTGGGAATTTTCAAAGGGGTAGTTTTACGACGACGCAACAGAGTAGTAGTATATTCAAGAGTTTTTGGTTGGTAATTATTTTTATTGCAGGGGGAGGATATTGGTATCATAGAAAGTATCACGGAAAGATAAAGAAATTATTTTTTGGGTTGAAGTTGGGGTTGAAAAAAACTGAAGGTGAAAAAAATTCTAAGGGAGTTCCGGATTGGGTTTTGGCTGAAAGGACGAAGAGGAAGTAATTATGAAAACAAGAAAGGCGTTTCAACTTTCGCTTAACATGTTGATACATAGTAAGTTGAGAAGTTATCTGACGATTATCGGGATTGTGATTGGGATTGCGGCAGTTGTCTCGATTGTTTCTGTTAGCCAGGGGGCACAGCAGCAGTTGCAGGAAAGTTTGGGAAATTTGGGAGCGGATGTTTTGACGATTAGTCCTGGTGCTTCGCGGGCGATAGGTTCAGGAGGAGGGTTTCGAATTCGTATTGATGGCGGGGATTTCGGGGGTTCTTCGTCGTCGGAACAAAAGAACCTTACGACAAAAGATGTAATTGTTTTGAAGGGGGTTTCAAATATTGAGTTTGTAATGGGGACGGTTTCGGGAAGAGCGGATGTGACTTATTTGAGTAAATCGTCGACGGTAAATGTTGAAGGAGTTAATGCGGAAGTGTGGAAAGATTTTATCACGACGGGGTTGAGTTCGGGGAGATATTTGATACAAGGGGATTCGAATTCGGTTGTTGTCGGTTATCGTGTCGCGAATTCTGTTTTTGATGGGATGCAAATAAACAGGCAGATTACGATAGAGGGGAAAATTTTCAAGATTGTCGGTGTGCTGGAACAGAGCGGGAGTGTTGATTCAAATATTTATATGCCGATTTTGATGGCTCGTGACGTTATTGATAATATTGGGGATGAAAAGTTTAGTTCTATTTCTGTAAAAATAAAAGATGTGGATTTGACGAATGAGACGGTTACGGAGATAACTCAGAAATTGATGTTGTCTCGTGGGATTCTCCAGACGAAGAATGTTGATTTTAGTGTGTCAAATCCTGCAGAGATTCAGGCGACGGTTAGTTCTTCGCTTAATTCGATTTCATTATTTTTGGCGGCTATTGCGGCAATTTCCTTGATTGTCGGGGCGGTCGGCATAGCGAATACAATGTTTACTTCTGTGATGGAGAAGACGAGAGAGATTGGAATATTGAAGGCGATTGGCGCGCAGAATAAGGATATACTTGTCATATTTTTGTTTAGTTCGGGTTTGCTGGGACTGATAGGAGGAATTGGTGGGATTATCCTTGGTGTTTTTGGTGCGGGTATTATTGGAAGTTTGGCGAGTGGTTCGTTTGGGAGGTTATCGTTTAGTTCGACCTATTTTAGTCCGACGTTGATAATTGCGGCGTTTTTACTTTCGATATTTATAGGAATGATTGCGGGGGCGATACCGGCGTATAGGGCGTCGAGGTTAAAGCCGGTTGATGCGTTGATGAGATATGAATGATGTTGTGCAAGTGGAAATGTTTAAATTGTTTGTTTGTGTTTTAATTTTATGTCTAAGATAAAGTTTGGTCCGACGGGGATTGGGTCGGTTGGGGAGGCGGTTGCGAATTTGGAGATGTATGCTAAGTTAGGGTTTCGGGTGGCGGAGGTTTTGTTTACTTATGGGGTTTATATTAAAGAGAGGGAGGATGCTTTGAGGATTGGGCGGGTCGCGAAGAAGTTGGGGATTTATCTTTCTGTTCATGCGCCGTATTGGATTAATTTGAATTCGAAGGACGAGAAGAAAGTTGAGATGTCGAAGAAGAGGATTTTGAAATGTTGCGAAGTCGCGTCGTGGCTTGGGGCGAAGCGAGTTGTTTTTCATCCTGGATACTATACTTCGATTTCTTCGAAGTTGAAGTCGCCTGTCGCTGGTCGCCTGTCGCTGGTCGCTGGAGAAAGTTATCAGAAAATTAAAGAGGGTATAGTTGAGATGATGGAGGTTATTAAGAAAGAGAAGTGGGATGTTGAGTTGTGTCCGGAGGTTATGGGGAAGGTGAATGTTTTTGGATCGATTGATGAGGTTGGTCGGTTGGTTCGCGAGACTGGGTGTTCTGCTTGTATTGATGTTGCTCATGTTTTGGCGAGGTATGGTTCTTATAAATTTTCTGAGATTGAGAAGGTGTTTAAGATGGAGAATTGGCATGTGCATTTTTCTGGGATTGAGTTTGGCGAGAAGGGTGAAAAGAAGCATTTGGTGACGCCTTTGTCTGAGTGGAAGAAGGTGTTGGGGTTTTTGAAGAAGTTGGATAAAGATGTTGTTTTGATTTGTGAAAGCCCCGACGCTGTTTCTGATAGCGTTGTTGGGATGAGAGTTTGGGATGAGATGAATGCTTGAGTATAACAATCTTTATATATAGATGTTGGACCTTTTTGTTTATGATTGAAGCAGTAATTTTTGATGTTGGTGGGGTTTATATGGAAGGAAGTTTTATAGATTTTGTCAATAGGACTCGTAGGGCATTAGGGATTGATGGTATCTTTCATGCGGACAAAGAGGTGGTTTTCGATTCGGATTATAATGCGGGATTGATTTCTGCAGAAGAATGTTTTAGGAAGTATTTTGGTGTTCCTATTTCTGATGAGCAGATGGAGGATCTTTTTGGTATATGGACGACTACATGGAAGCCGACGGATGAAATGTCTGATTTAGTTAAGAGATTAGGGATAAATAATAGACTGGCAATTCTTTCAAATTCTGATGCAGTTAATTCTGCAAAATATACAGATATGGGATGGTACGATCCATTTGAGGTTTTAGTTTTGTCTCATGAGGAGGGGATAAATAAGCCTGATAAAAAAATTTATGAGATAGTTTTGGACAGGTTGGGTCTGCCTGCTAAGAAATGTGTTTTTATTGATGATCAGATGGATGCATTGGTTTCTGCTAGGGAAATGGGTATGAAAACAATTTTGTATGAGAATGTTGTATAATTGGAAAGAGAATTGGTTGCTTTGGGAGTTGAGATTAATTGATTTGATTTTCTTTTTCTTTCTTCAAATCTTCTTTTTGTTGTTTTTCTTCTTCGAGCATTCGTGTTCGGAGTTCGGAGATTTTTTCTAGTATACGTTTTGCTTTGTCTGGGGAATCTCTTGCTGTGTTTAGGATGTATAGGATTTTTCTTAGGATGTCGTCGTAGGATTCGCCTTTTTGTTCTCGGAGTTTTTCAATTCTTAGTTTCGTTTCGTTTAGGAGTTTTATTGTTGTGATTTTCCTGGCTGTTTTTTTTGTTGTCATTTTTTGTTACTCTTATTTACGATGTTTGGTATACGTGGGTATACTTTTTAAGTCTTTCGTCCTTATAAAATTACAACAATAGTAAGGTTTAAATAGCTTTCAGTTGTTGGGATTTTAACTAAATTAATATGGAAAAAATGAAAAGAAATTTGTTTTTAATTCCTTTTGTTGTAGTTATAACTTTGTTTGTTGTAAGTTTTGTTTCGGCCTTGGGTTATTCTTCGGCTGGGCTTGCGACTGATGTTGATGTGGAATTTAGCGATGTTGCATTAGGAGCTTCGACTACTATGGTTGGTAATGTTGGCGATGTTGTTCCTGTACGGGTGACATTTAAGGCTTCTACCGACGAGAGTGACGTTAAGGTTAAGGTTTCTATGGAAGGTTATCGTGATGACGTTTCTGCTTCGACGAGTAGGTTTGATATTGAAGATAATAATATCTATACCAAGCTTTTGAGTTTGAAATTGCCTTCTGATTCCAGTGAATTGTCCGAGGAGTATACTCTTTATGTTGAGATTGTTTCTAAGGACGAGAGGACCGAGAAGGAGTATACTATTAGTATTCAGAGAGAATCTTATACTATCGAAGTTTTGACTACTGATTATTCTTCGAGAGTTTCGGCTGGAGATATTGTCCCGGTTTCTGTTGTTGTTAAGAACAATGGTTACGATAGGTTGGATGATGTTTATGTCAAGGTTTCTATTCCTGCCTTAGCGATTTTTTCGCGAGGGTATGTTGGAGATATGGTTCCTACTGAAGATTGTGTCTTGTACGAAGATGACGATAACATTGTTGTGAGCAATTGCGATGATGACGATGAAGATTCCATGGAAGAAATTGTTTTCTTGAAGATTCCTGAGAGCGCCAAGAGTGGTGTTTATGAGATGGAAATCGAGGCTTACAATAGGGACGCTGAGACCGTTGTTACTAAGTTGATTAGTATTGGCGATTCGACTTCGACCATGGTTTTGGCTGCTGCGAAGAATAAGGATTTGAATGCTGGAGAGACAGTGACTTATGATTTGGTTATTGTTAATTCCGCAGATAGTATTAGAGTTTTCAATATTGAATCTGTTTCTGGTAGCGTTTTGAGTGTTTCAGTTCCTTCAGTAGTTACTGTTGGCCCTGATTCCAGCGAGACTGTTGCTATTGCGGTAACTGCGGCTGACGATGCTGCTATTGGAACTTATACTTTCTCTGTTGGTGTTAATGGTGAGCAAACTGTTTTTGGCGCGAATGTTGTCGGCGAGAGTGTCTCAACATCTGTTGTTGCTTTAACGGTAGTCCTTGTGATTATCTTTGTTGTGCTCCTTGCTGTTCTGGTTGTTCTTCTTACACGAAAGGAAAAACCGATTGACGAAGTAGAAACTAGTTATTACTAGTTATATTAATTTTTTATTTTTTATTTTTAATATATTTTGAGAGAAGGGGTGGTTTTAAGGTTTGGGTGATTGGAGTGAAGATGAGGAAAGAAATAAGAACGGCATTGGATTTTTTAGGAGAGATGTATCTTCCGGGTTATTTAACAGTTTGTGGACAGGGAGATTATGTTGGCAGAGACAAAGCATTTTTTGTTTTTAATCCCGTGGAACCTCAGGTCACTTTACTTTCTGATAAGTATGTGACTCCGAGGGGAACTCATATTATGGTTTCTCAAGCTTCTTATTGTTTTTTTGAGTATATAGTTGGGCAAGAGATGTTAAATATTGAAGTTGATGGATTAAGAAATTTGGGATTTGATGGAAGACTTAAGTTAGTTGAATTTAATCAGAAATTTCGTAAAGAGATTCCTATTTCTCGGGGGTTGCAGGGAAGATTTGATTTAAAGAGATTGAGGGTTGGGACTATGCCTGTGGTTAAAATGGATTTTGATTTTGGAGGAAGAGCAATTACTGGGAGTCTTACTGCTGTGATTGTTTCGCATCCTGTTCCTCAAACAAATGTAGATATAATGAGGCGTTAAATTTTTAGGCTGATTATTTTAGAGATGTTTTCTTGCATGCTTACTCCATATAAATTTGAGGCTTCGGAGATTAGGGTGTCGTTGTGGGTGATGATTATGTATTGGCCGGATGTCATGTATTTTTTGATGAGGGCGGCGAGGAGTTCGGAGTTGTGTTTGTCTAGGGCGGCGTCAATTTCGTCGAGGACGTAGAAGCAATAAGGTCTGTATTCTTGGATTGCGAAGATTAGGGAGAGGGCTACGAGTGTTTTTTCGCCGCCGGAGAGGGATGTGATGTCGAAGTATCGGCCTCGTGAAACTTTTATTAGGATGTTGAGACCGCCGTCGAATGGGTCTTTTTTGTTTTCGAGTTCGAGGAAGACGGAGCCTTTTCTTGATAGTTGTGAGAAGTTTCTTGTGAAATATTCGTTGATGGCGGTGAGTGTTATTATGAATGATTTCTTTTTCTTTTTGTCTATTTCGGTTATGATTTTTTGGATTTGTTCTTGTTCGTTTTGGATTGTTTCAACTTTTTCTTGGATTAGTTTGACTTGTTCTCCGACAGTGTCGAAGACTTCGAGGGCGCGCATGTTTACGTTGCCTAATCTTGAGATGTTGAATTGTGCTTTTTGGAGTCGTTCTTTTAGTTGGTCGGTTGGGATTGGGAGTAATTCTATTTGTCCGAATTCTAAGAGCTCTGATTTTATTGAATCTGTTTGGGCAATGAATTGTGCTTTTTGGATTTTGTTGTGGTTAATTTTGTCTTCGAAGTTTTTGATTGTGTGTTGTGCTCCGATGATGTCGGTTTCGATTGTTTTTTGTTTATCTTGAACTTCGTTTCTTTCGTCAAAGAATTTTTGGGCTTTTTCATATAGTGCTTGTTCTTCTATTTCTTTTTTTAGTGCTTGCTTTTCTTTATCTTGCATTGCTACTTTTATTTTTCTTAGTTCAATTTCAGATTCTTCTACGTCTCTTTCAATTGATTTGAAGTCGACGGATAGTCGGTTTATTTCTTTTCGTTTGACTGTTATTTCGGTGTCAACGTCCATGTCTGCGAATGAGAGTTCTTGGAGGGTTAATCTTGTTTCGTCGTAGGTTTCTTCGATGTTTTTTAGTTTTTCATATTCTGATTTTATTAAATGAAGTTTTTCGTTTGTCGATGTTAGTTCTTTTTTTGTTTCTTCTTGGTTCTCGGTGATTCGTTTTATTTGTTCTTTCTTTTCTTCGGAGTTGTTTAGTTTTATCTGGTCGATGTCTAGTTCGTTTAGTTTTACTCTTAGTGTTGATAGTTTTTCTTTGAGATGGTTTGTTTTTGCGTTGTCTTCGAGTCTTGTTTTAGAGTTTTCTTCTATTTCTTTTTTTGCTGAATCAATTCTTGAGTTTGCCGTCGTAGAGATGTTGTGCTTGTGGTCTTCTTGGACGTTTTGTTTACAGATTGGACAGAATTTTAATTGGATGATGTCGTCTTTTAATTTCTCTTCTCTTTCTATATTCATTTCTAGAATAGCGTTTCTTTTTTCTTTTTCTAAGATTTCTTTTTCTAATTTTGATATTTGTTCAGTTGTTGTTTCGATTTTGTTTTGGGTTTCTGTTTTTAGTTTTTCGTTTTCTTCGATTGACTTTGAGTATTTTATTTCGTGGAAGAGTGAGGTGATTGTTTGTTCGATGAGTTGGACTTCTTTTGATGATTCGATTAGGAATTTTTCTTTTTGGGATTTTTGGTTTTCTATTGTTGCGAGGTCGGATTTTAAGATGTAGAATTTTCTTCTTTGTTGCTCAAGTTTGTCGAATTTTTCTTGGAGGATTTTGTGTTGTTCTTGTTGTTCTTTTATTTTTGGGGAAGGGGTTTGGATTTTTGATATTTCAAGATTTAGGTTTTCGGTTTTGTTTTTTATGTTTCGGATTTTTTCTTTTCCTTGTATTATGTGGTTGTTGAAGTTTTCGCGTCGGACTTCTAATCCTGCGAGGTCGGCTTTGAGGTCAGATATTTCTCGGTGGAGGACTTCTTGTTCGTTGCTTGTTGATGATTGGATTTGCTTGTTGATGATTAGGATTTTGTCTTGGAGCTTGTCAACTTGAATGTTTTTTTCGTGGATTATTTTTTTTAGCTTTTCTATTTCCAAATCGTAGTTAGCTATTGTTTGGTTGATTATGGAGATTTCTTTTTCTTTTTCTTTTTCTTTTTTGGAGAGGAGTGTTGCTTTGCATCTTTTGATTGTTGTTTCGAGTTTTTGGTGAGAGAGGGCTTCTTGTCTTTCTTTGTCGAGGTTTTTTAGGTAGGATGTTCTTTCTTTTAGGACGGCTGAGACTTCTTTTAGTTTTTCTTCGGTTTTTTCGAGTTCTCTCAGTGACTTGTGTTTTCGGGTTTCGTAGATTGAGATGCCGGCGACTTCTTCGATTATTTTTCGTCGGTCTTCTGGAGTTGCTTTGACGAGGGATTGGATTTCGCCTTGGAGGACTATGTTGAATCCGTTTGGGTCGACGCCTGCTTGTGCCATTAGTTCTAAGATTTCTTGTCGGGTTTTTGTTTCTCTGTTTATTTTGTAGATTGATTGTCCGGTTTTTCGTACTGTTCTTTTGATTGTGATTTCTTTTGAGTCGATGCCGAATGTTTTGTCTGAGTTATCGAAGACGAGTTCTACGGATGCTTCGGCTGAGCCTTTGTATATTTTGTTTCCTGAGAATAGTAGGTTTGCGGCTTTTGTGGCCCTTATGCTTTTTATTGAAAGTCTTCCGAGAACGAAGCAGAGGGCGTCGGTGATGTTTGATTTTCCGGAGCCGTTTGGTCCGACGATTACGTTCATTGCGTTTTCGAAGGGAATTTCAGTTTTTCGTGCGAAGGATTTGAATCCGTGCATCACCATTTTTTTTATGTAGGTCATTGTTTAGGTATTAGGCTTTAGGTATTAGGTGTTAGGAAAGTTGGTTTTTAAGAGTTGTTGAGTATAATAATTTTTATAAAGTGTTGGTTGTGTGCGTTGATATGAAAATTGTTGTTGGTGCCGCGATTATTAAGAAGGGCAAGCTTTTGCTTGGGAGAAAGGGGAATTATTGGATATTTCCCGGCGGGAAGATGGCAGATGTTGATGAGGGAGATGATATAAAATGTCTTTGCAGAGAAGTTGAGGAGGAATTCTCTGGTACAAAATTGAGGGATGTTATTTATTATAATACATTTGTCAGACAAGCGATTCGTGGCTGGAGCGAAGTGGAAGAAAGAGTTTATCTTGCTAATATTGATGGCAAGTTGTGTGGGGTCCGGGAAGGTGATTCTATCTTGGAAGCCAGATGGATTGATGATTTTTCCACTTATAATTTTTCTGAAATTACTTCGATGATTATTGATTCGTTGAAAAAGGATGGGTATTTAAAATAATTTTTGTTGCTTCTCTTCTCTGAGCTTCTTGATAGTATTCCACGAAAATCTAATCAAGTTTTTGTATTTTGGGTTGTTGAAGTTTTCTTTGACGAATTTTATTGTTTTGGGGTCGGCGGGGTAGCCGGAGCCGAAGTCGGTTTTGAGTTGGAGTTTTAGTTTGTGGATTTCGTCTTCTCGTTTTTCTTTGGCCAGGATTGAGGCAGCGGAGACTACTGGGTGATTTAGGTCGGCTTTGTGTTCGGCTGAGATGGTTATTAGTTTTTGGTCATTGGTTATTAATTTTTGGACGTCGGTTGTCCAGGATTTGATGTTTACCGAGGGGCAGTCGATTATTACTTTGATTTTTTCGTTTAAGTTTTTCGTCAGGTGGTTGATTATTTTTGCGGCTTTTTCTGCTTCTAATAGATTTAGGTTTTTGTGTGCGTCGATTTCTTGTGGGGTTGAGAGTTCGATGTGGTGTTGAAATTGGTTTGATATTTTTTGAGCTATTTCTTTTCTTATGTTTGGGGTTAGGAGCTTGGAGTCTTTTGCTCCCCATTTTTTTATTATTTGTTCGTCTGATTTTTTAATTAGGATGCCGGCGAGAATCATTGGGCCGAGAACGGGGCCGCGTCCGGCGTCATCTATTCCGAGGAGTTTCATAAAGTATAAAGAAGAGAAAGCTTTATAATGGTTTTGAGATAGGTTGGTTTGTAGCGGGGTGGAGCAGTCTGGTCAGCTCGGCAGGCCCATAAGTAAACCATAGGTTTTCATTCCTATGCGTTCGCCTAGGAAACCTGCAGGTCACGTGGTTCAAATCCCGTCCCCGCTATTTTAGTAAATTATTCTTTGGATTAGAAGTAGTGCCCACATCGTCGCGTTGAATGCACAGATGATTCCCGAGAAAATTAAGTTGAGGGATAAGAATGCGACGGAAGATGCGAAGATGCCGATTGTTGTGAGCGCGGAGGTTTGTGTTGTTATTGTGGTTTTTTTGTGCTTGAATCCGTGATAGACTTGCGGGACAAGTGCGTAGCTAAATATTAGATTTGCTATTGTTAGGGTTATATCTTGCCAAATCATATGTGGGGAGGAGGATTCGAACCCCCGTAAGCAATAAAGCTACAGCCGCTTAAAGGCTGCCCGTTTGGCCGCTCCGGCATCCCCACGTGTATTCGTGAGTTTGGAATTACTTATAAAGTTTTATATATATATAAGCCTCCGGCCGGCTTCAAACCGACGACCTTTTGATTACGAATCAAATGCTCTATCAACTGAGCTACGGAGGCTTGGATTTTTGAGGTGGGTTAATTTTATAAAAGCTTTTGTTTAGGATTGGAAATGGATGGGTTTGATTTGACTAGATTTCAGGAGGAAGGGGAGGATAGAGATAAGATTCGGAAGATTATGGGGCGAGTTTTGTCGGGGAGGAGTGATTATGAGATTGTGGAGGATGAGAAGGTTGAGAAGGTTTTGAAGTGTGGGTGTGGTTGGCCGATTGAGGCTGGGGCGAAGTTTTGTTCGGAGTGTGGGGCGAGGTGTTAGATTTAAAACTAAATATTTCTATATGTTTATATGAGATTGGCGATTGTTCATAAGGAGAAATGTAAACCGGCAGGATGTGGGCGTGAGTGCAAGAAGTATTGTCCGGTTGAGAAAAAGGAGTTGGATAGTTGCGTGCGTGTGCGCACGAGTGGGTCGCCGGTCGCCAGTCGCCGGTCGCAGGAAGGGGGGAAAGAAGAAGAGAGTTGGGATGGGGCGAGGATTGATGAGAAGAATTGTGTTGGGTGTGCGATTTGTGTGAAGCGGTGTCCGTTTGGGGCGATTGATATTGTGAATTTGCCATCGGTGAGCGAAGGTGATTTGGTTTATCGTTATGGCGAGAATGGGTTTGCTTTGTATGGGTTGCCTATTCCTAAATCTGGGAAGGTTTTGGGATTGTTGGGTCGGAATGGGATTGGGAAGTCGACTGCTATTGAGATTTTGGCTGGGAAGATTGATGTTGATGTTTCGAAGTTTAAGAGGGGTGAATTGCAGAAATTTTTTTCAAAAATTTTAGCCAGTCGCCAGTCGCTAGTCGCCAGTCGGGTTAGTTATAAGCCGCAGAATTTGTCGGGGTTGTCGAAGGATGTCGGAGTTATGGAGTTACTGAAACAGAGAGGGAGCGAGGTGGAGATTAAGATGTTGGCGAAGAGGTTGAATGTTGAGAATGTTCTTTCTAATAAGATGAATAAGTTGTCGGGTGGGGAGTTGCAGAGGGTTGCGATTTTGGCGGCTTCGCTTGGTAATGCTGATATTTATTTTTTCGATGAGCCGTTGGCGTTTTTGGATATTAGTGAGAGGCTTCGTGTTAGTGATTTTATTAAGGAGATTGGAAAAGATAGGACGGTGATTGTTGTTGAGCATGATTTGTTGGTTCTGGATTATTTGACGGATTATTTGAATGTGTTTTATGGGGGACAGGGGGCGTTTGGGATGGTGTCGGGGATTAAGAGTTCTAAGGAGGGTGTTAATGCTTATTTGAGGGGGTTTTTGAAAGAAGAGAATTTGAGAATTAGGGACAAGGCGTTGAGTTTTAATTTTACGAAAAATGTTGCGGTGTTGGGAAAGAAGATTGCGGAGTGGCCTGATTTTAGTTTGAGTTTTGATAGTGGTTTTGAGTTGAGTGTTAGTGGCGGAGAGATTAGAGAGAATCATGTGATTGGGATTTTGGGGAAGAATGGGACGGGGAAAACGTCATTCATTCGAGCTCTTGTGGGAGAACTTGAAGTTCGCAAGTCGCAAGTCGCAAGTCGCAAGTCGCGATTTGATTTGGGGTTGGATGTTAGTTATAAGTCACAGTATTTGTTTAGTGAGAGCGAGGAGTTTGTTCGGGATATTATTTTTAAAGAGAAGATAAATAAGAAATTGTCGTCGGTGTTTAATCTTGGGGTTTTGGTTGGAAAGAAATTGAAGGAGTTGTCGGGTGGTGAGTTGCAGAGATTTAGTGTTGCGAGGTGCTTGGCGAAAGATGCAGATGTTTATTTTTTCGATGAGCCGTCGGCTTATCTGGATGTTGAGGAAAGGATTGTTGTTGCAAAGGTGATTAAGGATATTATGATAGAGAAGGAAAAGACTGCGTTTGTTGTTGACCATGATTTGCTTCTTGTTTCTTATTTGGCTGATTCGATTATTAA
Organism: Candidatus Woesearchaeota archaeon; assembly: GCA_964624735.1. Taxonomy (GTDB): domain Archaea; phylum Nanobdellota; class Nanobdellia; order Pacearchaeales; family GW2011-AR1; genus JAGVXH01. The sequence continues at coordinate 16,494 of CAZUXN010000003.1, forward strand.
TTTTTCGGGCGAGTCCGGAGTTTATGGAGAGGCGAGCGGGATTAGGAATTTTGAGGATGGAGTTGGCGAGTTGTTGAAGAGTTTGGATGTTACGTTGAGGAAAGATAGGGAGAGTGGGCGTCCTCGGATTAACAAGAGATGGTCGGTGCTTGATAGGGAGCAGAAGGCGAAAGGGAAGTGGGCGGTGTTTTAAGAAGATTTATAAGTCGTGTGATTATATTTTTTTATGATTAAAAATAATATTCATTCTTCGAAGAGCAGGTTGGTTGTTCTTTTGCTTTGTATTTTTTTGGGATTTTTGGGAATTCATAGATTTTATGTTGGCAAGGCGGGGACGGGTTTTCTTTATCTTATAACTTGTGGATTTGCGGGGATTGGAATTTTTATTGATTTCGTGATGATTCTTGTGGGAAGTTTTACCGATAAGGGCGGGCGTTTTGTTAAAGAGTGGTAATTTGTTTTAATGGGAAGATTAATAAGTTTGGTTTTCTATTTTGTTTTATGAGGGAGATTATTGTTAATTTGATTTCGAAGGAAGTCGGGGAGGATGTTTCTAATTTAGTTGAGGTTCCGCCGAAAGAGGAGATGGGGGATTTTGCGTTTCCGTGTTTTGAGTTGGCGAAGAAGATGAGTAAGTCGCCTGTTGTTATCGCTGAGGATTTTGTTGGGAAGTTTCGGAAGAAGTTGCCCAAGGGTGTTGAGCGGGTTGATGCAAAAGGGGCTTATGTGAATTTTTTTGTTGATAATAAGATTTTGGCGGAGAGGGTATTTGCCGAGAAGAAGAGGGCTGTGAAGAAGAGAGGGAAGATTGTGATTGATATGTCGTCGCCGAATATTGCGAAGCCGTTTGGGATTGGGCATTTGAGGTCGACGATTATCGGGAATTCGATTGGGAAGATTTGCGAGGCGAATGGGTTTGAAGTTACGAAAATTAATTATCTTGGAGATTGGGGGACGCAGTTTGGGAAGGTTATTTTTGGGTTTAAGAAATGGGGGAGCGAGGTGAAGTTGAAGAAGAATTCTATCGAGCATTTGTATGAGTTGTATGTTCGGGCTAGTGAGGAGGAGTTTGAGGATGAGACTCGTGAGGAATTTAGGAAGTTGGAGAGTGGTGACTCTGATAATGTTAAGTTATGGAAGAAGTTTAGGAAGTTGTCGTTGGAAGAGTTTGATGAGATTTATGATTTGCTTGGGGTTAAGTTTGATGTTGTTAGTGGAGAGAGTTTTTATAATGGAAAGATGGATGGTGTTGTCGAAGAATTAAGGAAGAGGAAATTATTGAAGAAGGATGATGGGGCGGAGATTGTTGATTTGGAGAGAGATGGGCTTGGGGTTGTGTTAATTCAGAAATCTGATGGGACTTCGCTTTATGTGACGAGGGATTTGGCTGCTGCGATTGATAGGAAAAAGAAATATAGATTTAATAGGATGATTTATGAGGTTGGGAATGAGCAGGTTTTGCATTTTAAGCAGTTGTTTCGGATTCTTGATAAGATGGGGTATAAATGGGCGAAGGATTGTGTTCATGTTGCACATGGTTTGTATTTGGGTGGGGATGGGAAGAAGTTTGCGACGAGGAAGGGGAAGAGTGTTTTTATGAGGGATGTTTTGAGAGAAGTTATTGAGAAGGCGAGGCTTCGCTTGTCGGGAGTCGGAAGTCGGAAGTCGGAAGTCGGAAAGCTGGAGTTGGATTTGAGGGCGAGGAAGATTGCGTTGGCGGCGATTTTTTATGGGGATTTGAAGAATTCACGGGAGAGTAATATGGTTTTTGATGTTGATAGGTTTTTGAGTTTTGAGGGGGACACGGGGCCATATTTATTGTATTCGTATGCGAGGGCTGCTTCGCTTTTGAGAAAGCGAAGGGGTCGTGGGTCGTGGGTCGTGGGTCGTGGGTTTAATGTTAGTGAGGTTCGGCTGTTGAAGAAGATTGATTCTTTTAGAGATGTTGTCGTGAGGGCTTATGAGAATTTGGCGCCGAATTTTGTTGCGAATTATTGTTTTGAGTTGGCGACGTTGTTTAATGAGTTCTATCATTCGTGTCCTGTGATTGGTTCAAATGAAGAAGGATTTAGGTTGAAGTTGGTTAAGAAGTTTAAGGAAGTTTTGGGAGAGGGGTTGGGTTTGTTGGGGATTGAGACTTTGGAGAGTATGTGATTACTTAACTTGTTTGAAATTTTCCCAGGCGATTTCGAAAAGTTGTTCGAGGGCTTGGGCGAAGAATTCTGTGTTTAGCCAGACTCCGATGTCGTAGGTAGGGTGGACTTCTCCATCGTTAAGGAGCATGAACATTAGTTGTTCGCTGTCGACTATCATAAATCGTGCTCGGAGTGATTCGACGTTTCTTACTTCGGCTACTTTTGAGAAATCTTTTGCTACTTGTTTGTTTTCCTCTGTGATTGGTGCGGCGATGCGGATTGCTACGCCTCGTTTTTTTGCTTTTTCTAATGACGGTAAAAGGATTTCAAGTTTTCGGCTTAGTCCGTCTGCGGTTGTTACGAGTGTGATTGTGTCCTGTGCTTCTCTGACTAACATGTCTAAATGGTTGTAGATGTTTTGTCGGCCCTTGAGTGCCCCAGATAAGTCTGTTGGTTCTATGAATTTAATTCCGTCCGTGAATAAACTGTTTAATTCTTCAAGGACGTCGTTGCCTTTTAGTTTTTCTAATCTTTTTGATTTTTCGCTTGCGATAGTTACGAGGTTCTTTTTTACTCGTTCGATTACTTCTTCTGGTTTTAGTGCGACGAACTTGATTGGTTTGCCGAGTTTCATAACTATGAATCCTTTTTTTTCGAGGGATTCTAAGATGTCGTATGTTCGGGAACGTGGGACGTCGGAAATTGATGATAATTCACCTGCTGTTGACGTTCCTCTGGATAGGAGTGCTGTCCAAACTTTTACCTCGTAAAGGTTGAGGTCGAATATTTTTCTTAACCGGCTCAAAAATTCCTCTTTAACAATCATATATATTTCAATGTTGAATAGTATTTAAATGTTTCTTCAAATTGTTTCGGGGGCGAGGAGTAAAAATGTTTTTATCGACGCTGTTATATTTTGTTGAATTTTATAATGAAGGATTTATTTTTTATTTTTCCCTCTTCTAAGTGACTAAACTTTTTATTTGATTCATCAAATGAGATTGTTTTTGCCCCAACCCTTTTTTGGATGAAGTTGAGTTGTGATTTTATTTTGTCATTGAATTCTGATATTATTTCAAGTTCGATTGAATCGGATCTTGAGAGATTTGCCTTTTTTCTTGTTGCCTGAATTTTTCTTGATATTTCTCTTGCGAAGCCTTCGGATTCGAGTTCGGGGGTGATGTTTGTATCGAGTTTGATTCCCCAATCTTTTTCGTGAGCTTCTTTATATTCTATTTTTTTTATGTTTAGTTCTTCTTTTATAATTTGGTGTAATTCTTTGCTGAAGTTTTTGTAGTATTTTATTGTTGCTTTGGCGAGTGGCCATTTGATTCCGATTTGGACTTTGTCTCTTTCTCTTAGTCCTTGTGAAACTGCCCATTTTATTTGTTCCATTTCTTGTTCGAGTTTTTTGTTGATTAATTTTTGGTTTGCTTTTGGGTAATCTTGAAGGTGGATTGATTTTTTCTTGCCGTTCATGTCTTGGTATATTTTTTCTGTTACGAATGGGATTATTGGTGCGAGGATTTTTGTTAGTTTTTCAAGGACATATCTTAATGTTTTTCTTGCGGATTCGTCATTGGTGTTAAATCTGTCTCGCGAGTTTCTGATGTACCAAGTTGATAGGTTGTCTATGTATTTTTTTATGGATTCGCAGGCTTTTATCGTGTTGTATTCTTCGAGGGTTTTTTGGATTGTTGCATTTAGAATTTCGGTTTTTGAGATTATCCATTTGTCCATTATATGTTGGCTTGTGGCTTGTGGCTTGTCGCTTGTCGCTTGGTAGTCTTGGTAGAAGTTTGAGATGTTGTATAGCAGGACTGTGACTTGTTTGTATGTTTCTTGGAGACCTTTTTCTGAGAAGTTGAAATTTTCGGCGTTCATAACTGGTGATTGGAGCAGGTAAAATCTCAAGGTGTCTGCTCCATATTTGTCTATGACCTTGAGTGGGTCTGGATAGTTTTTTAGTGATTTTGACATTTTTTGTCCGTTTTCTGCGAGGATTGTTCCGGTTGTTAGGACGTTTTCAAATGGGATTTTGTCGAAGAGGATTGCTGATAATGTCATCATATAATAAAACCACGCTCTGGTTTGTGCGATGTATTCTGATACGAATTGTGCTGGGAAGTGTTTGTTGAAATATTCTTTGTTTTCAAATGGATAATGGAATTGGGCGAAGGTCATTGCCCCTGATTCGAACCAGCAGTCTAAGACTTCCGGGATTCTTTCATAGGTTTCATTTTCTATTTTTAGTTTTATGTTGTCTAATGTGTCTTTGTGTAGGTCGACAATCGGCAAAGCCGATTGTGTTTTTGGTTTTTGGTTTTTGGTTTTTGGTGAGCTGTCGATAAGCTCTTCTAATTCTTTTATTGAACCTACGACTTTTATTTTTCCTGATTTTGATTTCCAGATTGGGATTGCTGTCGCCCAGTATCTGTTTCGCGTGATGTTCCAGTCTGGTGCAGTTGAGATGTTGTGTTGCATTCGACCTTCTTTGAGATGTTTTGGGAACCAATTGATTTTGAGGTTTAATTTTAGGAGTTTGTTTTTGATTTTTTGGATGTCGACGAACCATGCTGGTAGGGCTCTGTATATTAGTTTTGTGTCACATCTATAGCAGAAAGGGTATTCGTGTTCCATTTTTTTTATTGCGATTGCTTTGCTGGATTTTTTTAGGTCGATTGCGATTTGTTCATTTGCGTCGTGGACGAATTGTCCTTTATAATCGCTTACTTCTTTTGTAAATTTTCCGTTTTCGTCGACGGGTTGGACTATAGGGATGTTGTATTTTTTGCAGATGGCGTTGTCGTCTTCTCCGAATGCCGGTGCTGTGTGAACTATTCCGGTTCCGTCTTCGGCTGTTACGAAGTCGTCTAGTAAAAATTGGAAAGAGTTTGGGTTGTTTTTGAAGTAGGGGAATATGGGTTCGTATTTTTTGCCTTCGAGTTTTTTGCCTTTTATTTCTTCTGTGATTGTGTATTCATCTTTGGATTTATAGAATTTTGGAATTAGTTTTTTTGCGAGGAGATATGTGTTTCCGTCGTCTTTGTCTTTGATGTATGCGTATGTTAGTTTTGGGTTGACTGTTAGTGCAAGGTTACTCGGGAGAGTCCATGGGGTTGTTGTCCATGCCAAAGCAAAAACTTCGTTTTTGCTTTCGGTGTTCGGTGTTCGGTGTGTCGGTGTGTCGGAGAGTTTGAATTTCACGACGATGGTCGTGTCTTTTATAATTTTGTAAGAATTGTCCATTGCGATTTCGGATTTTGATAATGGGGTCGAACATCGTGGACAGTAGAGCAGGATTTTTTCGCCTTCGTATAGGTATCCTTTTTCGTAGAGTTGTTTGAATGCCCACCAGACTGATTCGATGTAGTTTGTGTCCATTGTTTTGTAGCCGTCTTTGAAATCTACCCATCTTCCGATTTTGTCGATGTATTTTTCCCAGTCGTTGGCGTAGGTCAAAACTTTTGAGCGGCAGAAATCGTTGAATTTTTTGATGCCTATCTTCTCAATTTCGTCTTTGGAGTTTATGCCGAGTTCTTTTTCTGCGATGTTTTCGATTGGTAGTCCGTGGCAGTCCCAGCCCCAGTTTCGTTTGACGTATCTGCCTTGCATTGTGAAGAATCTTGGGAAGACGTCTTTTAGCGTCGAGGCTAATAAATGTCCGTAGTGTGGTAGTCCGGTTGCGAATGGTGGGCCGTCGTAGAAGATGTAGGGTTTTCCTTTTTCTGTTTGCTTTAATGATTTTTCAAATGTCTTGTCTTTCTTCCAGAATTTTAGGATTTCGTTTTCTGTTTCGGAGATGGATGTCATATTATGGTTTAGAAAGGTGGATATTTAAGATTATTGTCAAGTATAATAATGCTTAAATAATTGTGATTTGGTTTTATTTTATGGTAGATGATTTTTTGAGAGTGGCCGACGACGGTATGGTTCATCGATATAAATGTGTTTATGGTGGTTGCTATAAAGATGTTGGGAGATATAAGACTAAGGATGGTAATTTTGTTGCTTTGAATGAGGTGACGGGAGAGCTTGATAAAGTCAGAGATAATAGAACGTTTAATATTTGGGAAAGAGTTGAGGAGTTTAAGCCGGAGGGGAAGGATGTTGGTGCGAGGAGGGATAGTGGGATTATTGATGAGGTTAAGTTGGATTTTTGGAGAAGGCTTGTTAAGAAGGCGGATTTTGTGCCGAGTTGATAGAATTATTATTTTTTGTTTTGGGATATTCTGCCTATCCAGAGTGTTGCGAGGACTGCGATTATTGTGATGGTGATTGCATAAGTTAGCATTGCTGTGATTGAGCTTTGTTCGCCGAAGATTTTTTGAAAGATTTTTTGGATTGCAGAGTTCCAGGCGAGTGCGGTAATTAGACCGAATGCGGCGGTGATGAGTGTGGCGAATTTTTCGATGAGTTCTTTTTTCATTGTTTATTATAGTTGAATATCTTTAAATATTCTTCTTCTAAGAAGTGAAGCTCGGTTGGGACGATTAGGCAGAATGGTATCCTTATTTGCTGTTCGTTGTCCGCTGTTCGCTTGTCGCTTGCGAGATTTTCTGGGGTATCGTAGAATATTTTTTGGTTGCTGGTTCCGGCGTTTGATATTGCTATGATTTTTTTTGGGAGGTTTGCCTTTGATTCGCTTAGTTGGTTGATTGCTTTTTTGATTTCGAGTCCGATGTCGGTTAGGATTAGGGTGTGGGCTTGGATTGATTGGTTTTGTTTGATAACGTCGGCGAAGGATTTTGGTTTGTTAGTGTGTTCTTTCCAATTTGGCATTGAGGTTGTTTTTCCGAATTTGTAGAGGGATAGGCCGGTTTCTGCGACGGTGGTTAGGATTGATGCGTTGTGGAAGATTTTGTATGGGATGTTTTGTTTTTTGGCGGCGAGGATTAGTTGGATGTGTGTTGTTGCAGAGAGGGCGTCGCCGTAAACTAAGAGGGATACCACTTTCGTGGAAGCTTCTTTTATTATTTGTTCGTTTTCTACGGCTTCTCTTGAAAGTGGTCGCAGGTCGCAGGTCACAGGTCGCAGGTCGCGGTTTATTGTTTTTTCTAGGTCTTCGATTTTGTAGGGGAAGTTGACGGTGTAATTTTCGAGATAGATTTTGTCGCAGGTTTTGAGGACATTGATGGCTTCGTCCGTTAGAGAGTTTGCGTTCATGCCAAGGCCTATCAAAAAAAGGAAACCTTTTTTTGATACTGGTCGCTGGGCCGCTCGGTACACCCCTTTTATTGGGGCGTCGCAGGTCGCTGGTTGCTTGTTTTGTTTCATGGTTTTTGAAGAGAGGTTGGGGTTTTAAGCTTTGTGCCAGATTAAGGTTGTGATGAATGTGAATGTTAGGGTTAGGGCGATTGTCGACTTTGTAGCTGTTAGCTGGTAGCTGTTAGCTGGTAGAATTAGTATTGTTATTATTGTGATTGATAGGAGGCAGAGGATGACTGGGAAGTATTTGGTGTAGATTTGTTTTTCGTCTTTTGTTGTTTTTGCGAGGATGATGCCGATGGGGATTGCTAAGATTAGAGTTAAGTATTCTATCATAGGGTTTTGAGGTGGATGTTGTTTTTAATGGTTGTGGAAATGGTTAGTGGGAATTTGGGGAGCTTGGAACTGGGGAGGGGGATTTTGGAGAACTTTCTGTTTTCAGATTTACGGCGGTTGTTGGCCTCCTGCGTGGTGCGTGGGTTTGGGTAAGTTTATAAGATTATTTTTTGTTTGTGTTTAATGAAACTTGTTGATGTGCATGCGCATTTGGAACATTCGAGGTTTGAGAAGGATTTGGATGAGGTTGTTGATAGGTTTGTCGAGGCTGGCGGGGAGTTGGTTGTTACTAGTGGGGTTAATCCTGAGACGAATCGGAAGGCCTTGGAGTTGGCTGGAAAATATGATTGTGTTCGGGTTTCGTTTGGGCTTTATCCGATTGATGCTTTAGCTAAGGAGGTTGAGGCGTCGAGTGATTTTTTGAGGGAGATAAAAAATTTTGATGTTGATGAGGAGTTGGGATGGATTGAGGAGCACAAGGATGATTGTGTTGCGATTGGTGAGGTTGGGTTGGATTATTCGGACGAAGTTTCGTCCGAAGGTGTCAGGTGTCAGGATTCAGGTGTCAGAATGAGGGAAAAACAGAAGGAGGTTTTTCGGAAGGTGTTGAGGTTGGCGAAGAGGATAGATAAGTGTGTGGTTGTTCATTCGAGGAAGGCGGAGGGGGATGCGGTTGAGATTTTGGAGGAGGAGTCCCGGTTAGATAGCGAGCATCAAACGGGACAAGGGAGATTGAAGGTTGTGATGCATTGTTTTAATGGGCGGAAGAGTTTGATTAAGAGGGGTGTTGAGAATGGGTGGTTTTTTTCGGTACCTCCTGTGATTGTTAGACTTGAGCATTTTAAGATGTTGGTTTCTCTTGTTCCGCTTGGGCAACTTTTGACTGAGACTGATGCGCCGTATTTGTCTCCGGTTGTTGGGGAGAGGAATGAGCCGGCTAATGTTTTTGTGACGTTGAAGGAGATTGCTCGGATTAAAGGTTTGAGTGTTGAGGAGGTTTCTTCTGTGGTGTTTGAGAATTTTGAGAGGGTGTTTGGGGGTTGAGAATTAGTAGGATGAATATGATGAGTAGGATTTATTTTTTGATTAGTTTTTGGATTTGAGGATATTTTTCTTGGAGGGTTGGTTTTGGGGATTGGTAGAAAAGTTTATAAGTATTATAATTATTATAAGGATTATGGAGACGACTACTATTGCGGTGAAGAGGGAAATTAGGGATATGATAAATGAGTTTGGGAACAAGGGTGAGACTTATTCTGATATTTTGGTTAGGATAGTTAGTGCTGCGAAGAAGGTTCAGATTAGGGAGTTGTTGATGGATGAAAGTGGAACTGTTACGGCGGAAGAGGCTCTCAAAGAAGCTAGGAGACGATGGCCAGAGTCATAGTTGACGAGGATTTGGCTGAAAAGATTTATAAGAAATTTAAGGGAGAATCTGTGAAAATTTTTAGTCTGATTTATTCTATGGAGGGGAGTCCGAAAAAAGGAAAGGTTGTTGGTAGAGTTGGTGGGGTTTTGATTAAGGAGTTGAAGTGGAAGAATTTTAGATTTTATTTTGTCGTAGATGGATATAGGATAAAGTTTTTTGATGTAGGGAGTTTATGTGATTTAATGATTAGGTTTGTGAGGATGTCGGATAAGAAGAGTCAGCAGAAAGTTATCGAGGAGATTAAGGTTGTTTTGAGGAAGTTTGGAGAGGAGGAGTTTTAGGTTGTGGTTTCCCAAACTTCGTTGAAGTAGTTTTTGAAGTTGTCTGCAAGGAGTTGCGAGTGAATTAATACTGAGAATATTGTGTCGCCCCATGAGGTGATTAGGATTTTGTCTTTGATTATGTCGATGTTTCCTGGGATTGGGAAGTTTACGAATTTTATTTTTAGGAATTTGGCTTGTTTTGCGAACCATGATTTTTTGTAGTCTTTGTTTATTATTCCTCGGTTTTTGAGTTTTTTTGATAAGTCAGATATGCTTTTGTAAAAAAGGTCAAACTGTTCTGAATATTCTTCTTTGTATATATTGAAGAATAATATTTCTTCGTCTTTGGTGGAATTTTTTATTAATTTTTCGTATGCGGTTCTTAGTCCCTTGAGTCCGAGAAATATTTCTGCATCTTGGTTTTGTTCTTTTTGTTGGAGTTTTTCTAAGTCTGGGAATATTTTACTTAGTGCTTGTTTTTGCAAGGAAAGTTTTCTTTCTTTCTTTTCTATGTGGGTAATGAGGTTGGAAGGAGGGCCTGCTTTGAAGTATTTGGTTTTTTCTTTTATGATGTAGCTGACGAGTCCTTTTTCTATTAGTCTGTTTAGGATGTCGTAGATGTTTGAGTAGGCGACGGTGGATTTTTTTACGATTGGTCCGACGGTGGTCGAGCCGAGTTCTGAGAGTGCGAGGTAGACTTTTGCTTCTCCTTCTGTTAGGCTTGTTTTTAGGAGGTCTAGTATTTTTCCCATAGTTGTTTCTTTTTTTGTGGTATAAAAACTTTTCTATTGTATACCCTGTGCGGGGGAGAGAATTGTTATAAGGAGAGATTTGACTTGGGTGTTTAGGAGAAATAAAATGCCATTGTGCGGATTTAATGAGAAGATGCTTGAAGGATTAAGGGAGTTTCATAAGGGATTAGTTGGGCAAAAAGTCTCTAGGGAATCTGAAGAAAGTAAACTTGAGCTAGAAAGGAAATAAAATGCCATTTTGTGGATTTAATGAAGACATGCTTGAGGGCATGAAGTTGTTCTATAGAGGCTTGGTTGAACATGGGATTATTGAACGCTCGAAAAAGAAAAATCAAATGGTTGGAGAAACAATAAATAAGGAAATAGAAGATATGGAAAGATTTCGGAAGGAACTTCCGGTGATTGAAGATTCGGAAGTAAGAGAATTGATTAGAACTTTAACTGAGTATGCTTGTGCGTTTTACAAATTGATTCAGAGAGAGGGAGTTGAGAATTATGAAAAACTTATTGAGAAAATAAATAATCTTTACTTTGAAATGGATGATAAGTTTTATTCTGAGTTAGATGGGAAACCGGATGATATGAAGCAATTGGCTATTTATTTAAATAAAATTTCGAAGGAGATTTAGGATGCCAGTTTGTGGATTTAATGAGAAGATGATTGAAGGTTTATATGGTTTTAGTGCGGGACTTATTGAGCATGGGCTTAAGTTTAGGGGTGAGAAGAATGGGGAGACTATTGAGCAGGGGATTAAGCGGGAATTGTCTGATATGGCTCGTCTTTTAGCTGAGGTTCATAAGATTAATGATAGTGCTAAGCGGCTTTTGACGGAAGGGATTGTGAAGTATGCTATGGGGTTTTATATGGTTATGAGAAAGAAAGGGGTTGAGAATTATGAGAGTGATGTTTCTAAGTTAATGAATTATTTTGAGGCGATGGATGCTAAATATTATGGTGAGCTTGAGGGAAGGGCTGATGATATGGGTGAGTTGGTTAAATTTTTGGATGGGGTTAAGATTTAGGATTTAGAGGTGGTGGGATTATGGGATGGAAGAACAAGAAGAAACAGCTGCCTACGTTTTAACTAACTGGGCTGAGGAGGCTAGGACAAATATTATTGAAAATGAGAAAGTTTATGCAGATTCTATTGAGCAGATAAATGGGCAATTGAAAACTTATGGTGGATTATCTAGATTGGAAGATGATTCTAATAGGTTTGCGTCTAAGTTGAGGGAGAGTGAGGAGAATCTTAAGAATGATTTGGGTGGGAGGAGTTTTTTTAAGAAGAGGATGGATATTAGGAAGTATTGGGATGTGGGGTTGTTGGGGGAGTTTAAGGATTTTGAAGGGGTGGTTGGTACTAATTATGGGAGGTTTGTTGGGGATGTTTATGTTAAGTTGGATAAGAAGGGGGATGTTTTGGTTAGTCGGAACGAACGAGTTAATTTTGCTGAGGGGATAGTCGTGCCTGGTATGGTTGGAAGTTTAGGAGTGATATGTGGCGGGATGATTGGTGGATTTTCTGATGCAGTTGTGAAGGGGTTATTAACTATGGAAAAAGTGGCTATTGAATCAGGTTCTAATTCAATATATACTGGGGCAATGGTTGGGGGTATTGGGACGGTAGCCTTTATGTATCATGCGGTGAGGGGGAGGTTTAATACATTTAAGAATTTGTTTTCGGATGGGGCGGATGATTTAGAGAAAAGAGTTGGTGTTATTCGAGATGTCTTGGTGTGTTAGTTTTATTTTTTGTTGATTGGTTTTTTAATGTTTGGCCATTTGTCGGTGAGGGTTGGTTCGTTGGATTGGTAGATTATTCCGAGTGGGATTTTGCCGGATTTGGAGTTGTAGTCGAATTCATCGGCGAGTTTTTCTGCGGTTTGTTTGTCTTTGTTATCTTTTATTTTGTACATTAGTTTGTCTTTGTTGTTGGCGTCGAGGTTGAAGATGAGGCAGTCTTGGATGACTTCGACGAATGAGAATCCGTTGTGGGCGATTGCTTTTGAGAATGTTTCGACCATGTGCGGGATGTCGCGGGCGTTTGTTCTTGCGATGAATGTTGCGTTTGATGCTAATGCTAGTTTGATTGGGTTGAATGGTTTGTCTTTGACGCCGAGGGGATTTGCTTTTGAGATGTATCCTTGTTGGGAGGTTGGGGTTGGTTGGCCGGTTGTTAGAGAGAAGGATTGGTTGTCGTGGAGGATTAGGGTCATGTCGGGGTTGTATTTGAAGGCGTGGATGAAGTGGGCGATTCCTTCGGAGTAGACTCCGCCGTCGCCGGCGAATGTTATGACTTTGAGGTTCGGGTTTGCGAGCGTTATTCCAATTGCTGTCGGTATTGCGCGGCCGTGGAGGCAGTAGATTCCGGAGAGGTTTAGGTAGTCGAAGATTTTTGCATGACATCCTATATCTGTCGTCATGCAAAAATCTAGTTCGCTTCGCTGTGAGTTCGCTTCGCTGTGAGTGTCGGCTTTGCCGACGAGTTTGCTTTGACTTTGTCGAAGCTGTGAGTTCGACTTGTTAGGATTTGATATTAGGTTTGTTATGGTTTGTTTGACTGCTTCTAATATCATGTGATTTGGGCAGCCGGGGCACCAGGTCAACTCCGAGGGAGTTGACAGACTGGCTTTGTCTGTCAGACCTCTTCGCTGTGAGACCTCTTCGCTGTGAGACCTCTTCGTTGTCAGATTGGCTGTTTTTGGGTTCATTATATTTTTTTTAACATTTTAGTTTTGAATGGCCTGAAGTTATTTTTAATGCAAAATTTTTCAGCGAGGGAGTTCCCTGAGACGAATTCCCATAATATAAAATTTGCTTTTACTTCTTTTCCCCATTTTTCAATTTCTAATAAAAGTTTTTTCCCAATTCCTTTTCTTTTGTATTTGCTATATATGTCAATTATTTCTATGACTTTTTTGTTTGTTTTGCTTTGTTTGTTTGGGATTATTTCTGCTTGAATAAATCCGCAGATTTTATTGTTTTTTTCAGCGATTAAAAAAGGTTTATTTTTTGTATTTTTTATTCTGTTTTTTAATCCTGTTTCTAATTCTTTTTTGTTGATTTTTGGGATTTCATTTGGAAGGTATTTTGAAAATCTAATATTATGTTCAAGCAGTTCTACATATAATGGGATAATTTTTTTGATGTCTTTTTTTATTGCCTTTCTAATTTTCATATTATTTCTTTGATTAGTTCGTTTAGTTCGTCGGAGTGGAAGGGGCGGCCGTTGTATTTTAGGAGTCGGTTTTTGATTTTGATTCCGGTTTTTTCTCTGATTAATCTGCCGAGTTGTCCGGTGACGTTACATTCTACTAGGATTACTTTGTTTGCGGCTTCGAGTTCTTCTTTAATTTTTGGGGAGAGCGGTTTGCAGTAGAGGACTTGGAGGAATTTGGCGTCGAGGTTTTTGATTGCGTCTTTGATTGCGCCGGATGTTGAGCCCCAGCCGATGATTAAGTTTTTTGAGTTTTTGTTGCCGTGGATTTTTATCATTTCGAAATTTTTCTGGATGTATTTTTTTATGTTTTTGTATTTTTCGACTCGTTTGTTTGCGTTGTCTTCGGTGATTGTGTATGATTCTGTTGTGTTGCCGAGTTTGTCTGTTTCGTAGGATGATGCTTTGATGATTGATTGTCCCGGGAGTTTTCTTGTAATTTGGATTTTTGTGGTTGGTTTAGGTTTTGCCGTTGAGGAAAACTCGGATTCGGCGAGGTGTTTGTCCGAGAGGATTATTGAGAGTGTTTGGAATTTTTCGGCGAGGAATAATGCTTCGGAAGTTTTTTCGATTGTTTCGGTTGGGTTGCTTGGAGCGACGACGATTCGTGGGAATTCGCCGTGTCCTGCTCGGAGTGCGATGTCGAGATCGGCTTGTGCGGTATAAGTTGGGACTCCCGTCGCTGGTCCGGGTCTTGAGGCTAGGTAGATTGTTAGTGGGATTCCAGATTGTCCTTGTAGGGATAATGTTTCTCCCATTAAATCGAAGCCGCCGCCTGATGTTCCGATTAGTGTTTTTGCTCCGGCGAATGATGCTCCGATTGCCATGCTACCGACGGCGATTTCATTTTCGGCTTGGAAGACTGTCATGTTAGCCGTTAGCTGTTGGCCGTTAGCTGTTGGCTTTTGGAGTTTGGCGAGTTCGTGCATTGCGTTTGTTGCTGGGGTCATTGGGTAGGCGATGTATAAGTTTATTCCGGAGTTTATTGTTCCTATTGCTATTGCTTGATTTCCTGATAGGATTGTTGTTTTGTTATTTAATTTTTTTAATTGTTGTTTTGTTTCTTGTGAGTCGAATCCTTTTTTTGCTGAGATAATTGCTTTGTTTGATTCTTTGAATTGAGATTTGATTTCGTTGTTTAATTCTTCGAGAGGGATGCCGAGGATTTTTATTAGTGAGCCGGCGAGTGCGATGTTTATATTTCGTCCTTCGTTTTTGAATTTGTCGGCGGTGATTATTATGCCGTCTTTTTTTAGAGCCTGTTTGTGGATTTTGATTGATTGTTTGTCGAGTGCGATAAGGATGTCTGTTTTTGATTCGTGGGATTCGATTGGTTTGTCGGATATTGTTAGGGCGTTGAAGTTGTGGCCGCCGCGGATTAAGGATTGATAGTCTCGGTAGTTGAAAGTGAAGTAGCCGTGTTTGGATAGGATGTTTGAGATTATTTGAGAGACTTTATTGATTCCCTGTCCTGCCTCGCCACCGATTAGGATTGTCAGTTTCATTTTTCAGAAGTTTGTGTTGATTATTTTTTTAATTTTGTCGACGGAGTCTGGGTTGATTAATGTTGATAATCCTTTTGGTTCTTCGTTGATTAGTAATGCTTTTAAAATTCTTCGCATTATTTTTCCACTTCTTGTTTTTGGGAGGTCGGGGATGAAGAAAATTTTTTGCGGTCTTGCCGTCGGTCCGATTTTTATATCGACGGATTTTTTGATTTGTTTTTCTATTTGTTCTGATGGTTTTTCTTTTTTTAGGACTACGAATGCGATTGGGACTTGACCTTTTATTTTGTCTGGCATTGGAACGACGGCGCAGTCTCCGACGGATTTGTTGTCGTGAATCGCGTTTTCAACTTCTGCTGTTGAGAGTCTGTGTCCTGCGACTTTCATTACGTCGTCTGTTCGTCCGGTGATTCTAATTAGTTCGTTTTTGGTGTATGCTCCGTCGCTGGTGTCATACATTGTTTTGAATTTTTTCCAGTAGGTTTCGATATATTTTTTGTGATTGTTGAAAATTCCATGGAGCATTCCGGGGGCGAATGGACTTTGTTGTACCAAGAATCCTGGTTTCCCTTTTGGGGTAGATTTTCCCTTTTCATTTACTATTATATGTTTTGTTCCCGGGAAGCTTTTGCCTGAGACCGTTGGGACAAATGGGCCGATTCCTGGGATTGTGTTGATTAGTGTTCCGCCGGTTTCGGTTTGCCACCATGTGTCTATGATTGGGCATCTTCCGTGGCCTATTTTATTAAAGTACCACATCCATGATTCTTTATCGATCGGTTCGCCGACGCTGCCGAGGATTTTTAAAGAGGGCATTTTATATTTATTTATCCATTTTTGATTTTCTTTCATGAACATTCGGATTGCTGTTGGTGCGGTGTAGAATACGTTGACGTTGTAGTCTTGGATTATTTTCCACCAGCGGCTTGGGTTGGGATATGTTGGTCCGCCTTCATAGATTAATGATGTTGCGCCGACGAGGAGTGGGCCGTACATTGCGTATGTGTGTCCGGTTATCCAGCCTACGTCTGCGGTGCACCACATTATGTCGTTGCGGTGTAGGTCGAAATTCCATTTGGTTGTCCAGTATGCCTGGGTTGCGTATCCACCTGTGTCGTGGACAATTCCTTTTGGTTTGCCGGTTGTTCCTGATGTGTAGAGGATAAACATAGTATCTTCTGAGTTTACTATTTCTGGTTTGCAATATGAGTTTGCTTTTTTTATTTCTGTGTTGAAGTCGAGGAATTTTTTGTTTTTTGTTTTTTTGCCAATTCTGTTGACTACAATGATTTTTTTTACTGTTGTGTTTTGTGCTGCTTGTTTTGCTTTGTCTATCAGGTTTTCTGGTTTGCCTTTTCTGTAGTATCCGTCGGAGGTGATTAGGATTTTTGCTTTTCCGTCTTTTATTCGTGTTTTTAGGGCATCGGCTGAAAATGCGCTGAAAACGACAGAATGAATTGCTCCGATTCGTGTGCATGCGAGCATTGCGATTAGGGCTTGTGGGATCATTGGTAAGTAGATTGATACCACGTCGCCTTTTTTGATTTTGTTTTCTCTTAGGACATTTGCAAATTTATTGACTTTGTTGTATAGTTCTCTGTATGTTATTTTTATTGGTTTTTCATTTGTTGGTTCAGGGACCCAGATTATTGCTGTTTTGTTTGGTTGGTCGAGATGCCGGTCGATACAGTTAATACAGAAGTTTAGTTTCCCTCCTTTGAACCATTGGAAGTATGGGAGTTTTTCTTCGTAAGTTTTATTCCATTCTTTTTCCCATGTTAGCCCTTCTTTTGCGAGTCGTCCCCAGAATTTTATTGGGTCTTTTGCGGCTTCGTCGTAAATTTTAGCGTCGGTGATGTTCGCTATTTTTTTCATTTCGTTGCTTGGCCAGAAGATACCTTTCTTTTTTGTGATGTATTTTTTTGTTTTCATTTTATAAAGAATTTTTCATTTAGTCTTTGTCTATGAATTTTTGTTTTTCTTTTGTTCCTTTATACCAGAGCATTTTTGTGTAGCCGGTGTTGTCTATCCAGTCGGTATCTATTTCAAGTGTCTTTAATATTTCTCTAATTTTTTTTCGTGCTTTGTCGATTTCTTGAGGCTGGCATAGATATTCTATTTCCATAAACCATCCGAGGTGTTTTACATTGTTTAATTCTATGGAAGCGATTTTATCTTTTTTGTATTTGTAGGTTTCGTTGTATTTTATTTTTTTGACCCATTCTTTGAATCCGAGGTCTTTGAATAATTCCAGGAGGTCTTTGACTTGTTCTTTGCCTTTGAGTTTGAATTCGAATTCTTGTTTTATGACGATGTCTTTGGTCCAAAATTTTGTTAGATGTTTTTTGAAGTTGATTTCGAATTCATCTTTGGTGGCTCGAATTCTGAATGCCTTTTTTGGATAACATCTTTTTATTTTCCTTCTTATTGCGAAGTAGTCGTCTTTTTTTACGCCTTTCTTTTCGAACCTTGCAATTTGTTTTATTTTTTCTCTTAAAGAATTAATTTCTTCGTTGGGGATTTTTACTTTTGTTTCTACTTCGAGCCAGACCATGTTCGCCTCTGATGTATTAAATTGAGTTTGTTTATAAAAGTTTGCGAGGTTAGATTAAGCCTTCTTCGTCGATGCCGGTGTCTTCATTGTCTGTTGTCGAGGGTTGAGAAGTTGGTTTTTGTGTTTGATTGTTTAAGTCGCTTTGGTTTATTGAGTTTATTATTTTTTTGAATTCGTCGAATTTTTCGGCGCGGATTCGGACGCCGGCTTTTGTGAATCCGGTGTAGCTTTCTGATTTTACAAATTCTCGGATTGTTAGTCCTTGGTTTCCTCCGAAGTCATCTATTCGTATGACGATGTCTGTTTCGTTGTTCTTTTTTATTTTGCCGATGTCTTTTTCCATTGTTTGTTAAAATGTTTTTTATTTATAAGTATTTGTATAATTAATACGCCCACAGCAGGAATCGAACCTGCGAGCCCCGAAGGGCCCGGATTAGCAATCCGGTGCAATACCATTATGCGATGTGGGCATTAATTTAACAGAATATTTTAAGAATTTAAAGGTTTGTGTTTAATTTTATTTTTAATTATATAAGAGAATACTTGCTACCATATAAATGTGTAAAAGAACCCAGCAAAAGTTTGCTAAAATAATTGGTTTATTTTTAGTAAAGACTCCTAAGAGAAGCCAGAAAAAAGATATGATTAAATATGAAATCCAGGTTATTAATGAAAATCCTGTTACCAGATGGGTTGTCCATATTCTGTATACTTGAGGAAGAGTCATAATTGGTCCGATTATTGCAAAAAAATAAACTGTTCTTTTTAGAAATTTTGCAATTCTTTTTTGGACTGTTTTTGGTAAGGAGTCTTTTAGATAATAGTTTACATATTCATAAAATACTTTTTCTAATTTGTTTTTTATTCTCATCTTGGTATAGTTTATTTTTTATGGTGTTGAATCGGTGATTTCGCGTAATACCATTATGCGATGTGGGTATAAATTCTTTAGAGCGGAACTCTTATAAAGTATTGCCTTTGGCAATTCATGAATAAATTTTCTTCGAAAAATTTATAAAGGTTTTGTTAGTTTGTTTTTTGTAGGCAGGTCGGCGAGTTAGCCCCTCGCTATTCGCAAACGGGCTTTATGGCGGACTGCAAGGCAAGGCGTGAGATGAAGCTTTCGATGTTGTCGGTTTGACGTTGAGGTTTTGTCCTTTTTGATCTTGCCTTGATGAAGTGGGTCAGGTCGGGAACGAAGCAGCCCTAAGTTAAGGTTTGGGTGCTTAAAGGGTCGCAGAGCTGAGAAGAATTGATAACCTCTCGGTTGTGGATTTGAGCAACTTGCTGGCCTACTTGAAAATCGGAGATTTTCAAGTGGAGTTGGGTAGTGGGGGTTGGGTTGTAGGGTTGGGTAATTTTATAAAGTATTGAGTTGTTGAGTTGGTATGGTGATGAGCAAGAGGGGGCAGTTTTTTTTGTTGGCAGCTGTTGTGATTTCGGTTGTTGTGATTAGCCTCGGGGTGACGACGAATAGGGCAGTTGTAAAAAAAGAGCCGGTGAATTTTTATGATTTTAGTTATGAGGTTGAGAGAGAGGCAGGGGAAGTTTTGGATTATGAAATTTATAGTGATATCGATGGTGGGAGTTTGGATGAGTTTGTGCAGTTATTGGCGACGGAAATTCGAGACAGAGACCCCGATGCGAATTTTATGTTTATTTATGGGGATAATACGGAGATGAATTTGAGGAATTATGGGGCGGCTGAAGCTTTTGCCGGGGGGACTCTGGTTCCTGGGGCGAGCGAGGGTGTTATTAGTACTATTTGTATTGGTGGGTATTGTCAGGATGTGAATGAAGTGATAAGTGATTTTGATGAGGGGGTTGGGTATATTCAGTTAGATGAATCAGACATGGCGGGGAGTGATGATATTGTGGTGACGGTTGAAGGGCATGATTTTTCGTTTCCAATTTCGAGGCATCGGCAAGTTATTTTTGTAATACAAAAGGGGGTGGGTGATGAAAGTTTCGTTTCTGTTGGGTAAGGACAAGAGCGCGTTGAGTAATATGGTGGGTTATGTTTTGTTGATTTCGATTACGGTTGGGTTGTCTATTTTGGTTTATAATTGGTTGAGATTTTATGTTGGCGAGGGAGATGTCGATAAATGTTCTGAAGGGGTTAATATTATTATTAAGAGTTATGAGTGTTATTCGTCGAATGAGTTTGGGTCTGGTAGGTTGGCAGTTACTTTGAAAAATAAAGGAAGGTTTACAATTGACGGGTATATATTGAGGGTTCATGATAGACCGGGGGTTGATTTTGGGTTTTATGTTTTTGACGAGAATGGGACGACGGTTGTGCCAGGGGAAGAATATGAAAAAACTTATGAGTTTAGTGATTATAGTTTTGATGGATACAATTTGAGTACTGTGACATTTGTTGAAATTCAGCCGTTCATGAAAGATGGAGATAAAATAAGTTGCAAATCTTACGCGTCGCAGGATGTTTTGTGTTATTAGTAATGGTAGATGTTTGTGGGGTATATTTATAAATTGTAAAGATATGTAATTGTATGAAAAGGGTGGTTGGTGGCCGTGGGCTTTCGCCGGTGATAGCGAGCGTGTTGATGATTTTGTTGGTTTTGGTTTTGGCGGCTTTGATTTTTTTGTGGGCGCGTGGTTTTATTAGTGAGCAGATTGAAAAGTTTGGGAAGCCGATTGGAGAGTTGTGTGGGTCGGTTGATTTTGAAGTCCAGAGGATAGGTAGTGATTTGGAGGTTATTAACCGAGGTGATGTTGATATCCGTCATTTGGATATAAAAATGTTTAGGGGAGGGGATTCGGAAGTTGAGAAATTTAATTTTCAGATTGATGCTGGGGAGTCTGTTAGAAAGAGTGCTGTTTTGACAATGAAGAATAATGAGTTGCCCGACGAGATAATTATTTATCCTGCTTTGGTTGGTAATGTGAAGGGAGGTAGTTCTAACAAGGTATTCACTTGTATGGATGCTGGAAGGACTTTGTAAATGGTGGTTATGAAAGTAACTTTAGAAAAGTTCCAATCGCAAAATATTCAAAGAAATTTTGTGAAAGTAACTTTAGAAAAGTTCCAATCGCAAAATATTCAAAGAAATTTTGTGAAAGGGGGTCGATATGAATAAAAATAGAAAAGGGATTAGTCCAGTTGTGGCGACGGTGTTGATAATTTTGATAACTGTTGCGGCGGTTACAATTATTTGGGCGGCTGTAATTCCGATGGTTAGAGATAAACTTGGTTCTAGTATGACTTGTTTGGATGCCGTGTCGCAGATTCAATTGTTAAATGGGGGGTATACTTGTAAAGCGAGTAATGACAATAACGTGTCTATTCAGATTAAGCGTTTGTCGAAGCCATTTGATTTGGCAGATATTCAGGTTTTGATTTCTTCTGGCGGAGATACTACTACTTTTAGAATTATGGATGACGCGACAACACTTATCCCGATTGGTGCTAATATTCCTTTGCCTAGTGTTAACGAGGAGAAAGTTTATATTATAAATACTAGTTCGATTGTGGGGACGATTAATATGGTTCAGATTGCGTCCATCGTCGGCGTTGGTAGTTCTGAGGAAATTTGTGATGTTTCTGCTACTTTGGTTTTGCAGAATTGTTAAAATAAGCGATTTGCGTCGGGGTAGGATTTAGTTGAGGTAGTTTTATAAAGTTATAAGTTGTTTTTGTAGGATGAGGCGATTGAATAGGGTTGGGCAGGTTTGGGTTGAGACTGTAATTTATACTTTGATAGGTTTGGCTGTTATTGGATTGGTTTTGGCGGCTGCCTTGCCGAAGATAAATGAGAAGAAGGACGAGATTATGATTGAGCAATCGATTGAGGCACTGGGGAATATTGATGATAAGATTTATGAGGTTCAGAGAGCGTCGGGAAATCGGAGAGTTGTTGATTTAGAAGTGAAGAAGGGGATGTTGATTGTTGATATGGAAGCGAATACGATTTTTTGGGAACTTGATTCGAGTTTTGAATATAGTGAGAGCGGGATTTCTATTCCGATTGGAAGATTAAATGTGACGACGACTCCAGGGAATCCGTGGAAGATTGAGTTGAAATTATCTTATGATATGGATTTAAAATTTGATGGGAGTAATTTTGGGACCAAGAGAATTGATATTTCTCCTACGCCGTATAAGTTTATTATCGAGAACATGGGGAAAGAGAGCGGGAATATTGTTATTAATTTGAGGGAATCTTAACATTAATAAAGTAAACTTTCTTTTGTTTTTAATGATATCTAAAATGTCTGAGGTGTTTGATTTTAGATTATGCAATGGTTAAGTCCTTGCTCTTCAAAAATTTAAAGATTTTTTCTGATGACTGATATTAGTATTAATCTTAATCCGAGGGTGCCGGCGTTGCCGAGGTTTGCTGATAAGACAAAGATTGATGTGAGGTATATGGTGATTGCGCCGTATGTTTCGATTCATATTTATTGGGATGCGAAGATGAGGGAAGTGATTTATGATGTTGAGGAGCCGTTGCTTTCTGATGATGATAAGAAAGATTTGGACAGGATTGAGCAGGCGATGAGAGAGATTGTTAATATTAATATGGTTGGAGATGATAATTCGATGGAGGGGTTGTTGGATTATATTGATAAGACGGCGAGGCTGATTATTTCGGAATTGGGGATTTCTGTTGAGGAGGAGAGTTACAGGAAGATATTTTATTATTTGTATAGAAATTTTATTGGGCTGAATGAGATTGAGGCGATGATGCAGGATTATTTTATTGAGGATATTGAGTGTAATGGGATGGGGGACCCGATTTATATTGTGCATCGAGTTTTTAGGAATATTAGGACGAATGTGAAGTTTGGTGACATGGACGAGTTGTCGAATTTTGTTGAAAAGTTGGCGCAGAAGACCGGGCGTTATATTTCGTATGCGTCGCCGATTTTGGATGGGAGTTTGCCGGATGGTTCGAGGGTTAACGCGACTTATACTCAGGATATTACTTCGAAGGGTCCGACGTTTACGATTAGGAAATTTACGAAAACGCCGTGGACGCCGACGCAGTTACTTGGGTTTCATACGTTGAGTCCGGAGATGTTGGCTTATTTTTGGATTTTATTGCAGTATCAGTCGAACATGATGATTATTGGCGGGACTGCTTCGGGGAAGACGACGATGTTGAATGCGCTTGCGTTTTTTATTCCGCAGGAGAACAGGGTTGTTTCGATTGAGGATACGCGCGAGTTGAATTTACCGAGAGAGAATTGGCTGCCGTCGGTTGTTCGTGGCGGGGTTTCTGAGGCAGGGATTGGAGAGGTTGATATGTTTAGTTTGTTGAGAAGTTCGTTCAGGCAGAATCCGGATTATGTGATTGTTGGGGAAGTTAGGGGGAAAGAGGCATCGGTTTTGTTTCAGGGTATGGCGTCTGGGCATGCTTCGATTTCGACTATGCACGCTGATTCTGTTGATGCAATTATTCGAAGACTGGAAACGCCGCCAATTAGCCTGAGCCCGATGCTGGTTAATGGTTTGGATGTTATGGCGATTATGACTCATGCGGTTGTTGTCGGGCGAGAGACGAGGAGGATGCGGGAAATTGTTGAGGTGATTAGAGTTCAGCCAGATGGGACCGCTTTGACAAATACTCCGTTTGCTTGGAATCCGGCGGATGATAAATTTTATTTTAAAAATGATAGTAAAATTTTTGATAAGATTGCGAATAAGGTTGGAATTACGAGGGAGAGTTTGCAGAATGAGTTTGAGATGAGGACGAAGTTGTTGTATGCTTTTTTTCAGAATAAGATTTTTGGGTATGAAGAGGTGCAGAGGGTGATTAATGAATATTCTAAGGACCCTAAGGGAGTGTTGAGGAAATATGGGATTAGGTAGTTGCATAATTTAATAAATGAGGGTTTCTTCGAGGGGAGATGGTGGATGTTGAGTTTGTTGGGCAGTTGGTGGATTCTATGGAGGATGCTGTTATAAGGATGGAGAAATCTATAGAAAATAATAAGATTGATGAGGCGAATAAAATGAGGACATTTATTTTTGATTTGCATTGTCAGATTGCTAATGCGATGGGGGGGAAAGATGTTTAGAGTCGGAGTTCTCACGGGAACTTCTCATAAATATTTTTCGGAGGCAAAAAATGTTTGAGGTTTTTAAGAGAAATATTGAGCAAGAGAAAAAAATTGTTGATGATATGCGGTCGATTCAGGCGGCTATGGCTGATGATGTTAGATATAGGGGATTTTATCTTTCGAGTTTGAAATTGTTTGGTGAGCAATTGGTTTTGTTAAATAGGGCTGTGCCAGATTTATTGAAGGAATGGTCGCCTCTTCGGAAGTCGGAAGTCGGAAGTCGGAAGTCGGAAGGTGGAGGGGAGACGGTTAGTATAAGTTATGTTTCGCCGGCGACTAAGGAGAAGAGATATATTACTATTAATAAGAAGGATAAAAAGGAGTTCTTGGAAAAATTAAAAATGTCAGAGGGAGCATTGGTTGGGATTAAAAAATTGAAAGCAGAAGAGATTGGGGAAATTGTCCATAAGCCGAGTGCTTTTGTGAGGATGTCTAATACTTTTTTTAGAAAGTATTCGGAGAAATTTGTTCCTCGTTTTGGAAAGTTGGGTAAGAATTTAAAGAAAGGGAATATTCGTTTTTTGATATCAAGTTATTTGTCGATGGGGATAATGGCGTCGGCGATTGCATTTTTTGTGGGGCTTTTGATTTATGTTATGTTGTTGATTATTGATTTAGGCAATTGGACTTATTTTCCTTTGCCTTTTGGATTGATGGGTTTGGTGATGTTTTCGTTTTATTTTTATCCGTTGAGTGAAGCGAGTTCTATTCAGAAGAAAATTTCACAGGAGTTACCTTTTGCGACGATTCATATGTCGGCGATTGCTGGTTCGGATATTGAACCAACGAAGATTTTTAAGATTATTGCGAGGTCGAAGGAGTATCCGAATATTGGGAAAGAAATTAGGAAGGTGATTACTCAGACGGATGTTTATGGTTATGATTTGGTGACGTCGTTGAAGAATGTTGCTATTCGAACTTCGAATAAGAAATTAGGAGAATTATTTTCTGGTATGGCGACGAATATTATGACGGGTGGGTCATTGAAAAATTATCTTGAAAAGAAGTCGGAGAATTTTTTGGTTGATTATAGATTGGAGCGTCAGAAGTATTCAGATTTGGCTGGGACTTTTATGGATGTTTATATTTCGATTTTGATTGCGGCGCCGTTGGTTTTGATGATGATGTTTATTGTTATGAATGTTGCTGGGCTCGGGCTCGGGGTGTTAACAATTAATATGTTGTTGTTTTTGAGTGTTATTGGAATTGTTATAGTGAATATTGTTTTTATTGTGGTATTAAATTTGAAACAACCGAGCGTGTAGCGACATAGTTGCTACGCCGTTCGCTATTCGCTTCTTGATTTTGTGGCGATGTGTTTAGTCTGCGAAAGTTAATAAAGAATGAGTTGTTGAATGTTAAGATGGTGAGGAATTTTAAGGAGTTGAGTGTTTGGAAGGATGCGATGGATTTAGTAGAGGAAATTTATGGAGTGATTGTGGGATTTCCCCAAGAAGAGATTTATTCTTTAAGCCAGCAATTGAAGAAGGCGGTTGTTAGTATTGTTTCTAATATTGCAGAAGGTTGTGGACGAAGGACCGATAAAGATTTTATTTCATTTTTATATAATGCTTTGGGAAGTGTTAAAGAGGTTGAGTGTCAATTGATAGTTGCTAAAAGATTAGGTTATTTAAGTGATGGGGATTTTGAGAAGTTAGATAATGAGGTAGACAAGTTGGGGAGGATGTTGGTGAAATTTATTAAATGTGTGGGTGAAAATGAAACTTGAGAAGGTGCATTGGTTTGGAATTGTAGTGGGGATTTTGGTAGGCGGGGGTTCGTTGGTTATATTTATGGGAAGTCGGTTGTCGTATTTTTTACTTGTTGTTGCATTGTTGATTGTGGCGTTTCCTTTTGCTATTAGTTTTCTTATTGGGCAGAGTCGACAGAAAGAGAAGGAGGAAAAGTTTTTGGAGTTTGCGCGGGACTTGGTTGAGAATGTGCGTTCGGGGACGCCGATTAGTAGGAGTATTGTTAATTTGAAGGGGCGGAATTATGGGACACTGAGCCCACATGTTGATAAGTTGGCGAATCAGTTGTCGATGGGGATTGTTTTGACGAATGCTTTTGGAGTTTTTGCAAGAGAGACGAAGAGTCGTGTAATTGCGAGGGCTGTTGGTTTAATTAGCGAGGCTGAGAGGGCAGGAGGGAAGATAGATACGATTTTGGATTCGGTAGCGCGTTCTGTTAATCAGATTGAGCAGTTGAGAGAAGAGAGGAAGGCGGCGGTTTCAAATTTAGTTACTCAGGGTTATTTGATTTTTTTGGTGTTTATTGTTATTATGTTGATTTTGGAGTTTAAGATTTTGCCGTTGGTTTCTGATTTGCAAGGGGGTGGTGGGTTGAGTGTTGGTGTTGTTAATTTGAATTCGGACCAGTTTTCGATGCCTTTGTTTGTGATGCTTTTGGTTCAGTCCTTTTTTGCGGGGCTTGTTATCGGGAAGATTTCTGAGGGGACTGTTAAGGCGGGGTTTAAGCATTCATTTATTTTGATTGCTTTGACTTTGCTGGTGACGACGGGGGCGAAGGTTTTGTTTGGGTAGGATAATTAGATATGCTTCGCTTGTGGATACGGAAAATCTTTGATTTTCTTTGTGGGATACGCCTTCGACTTGTAGATATGGGGCAGAACCCCTTGTAGATATGTTTTTGGTTTATGTTGTGTTGGCGAATGTTTTAAATAGTTTGGTTTGGTTTGATATTTATGAAAAGAGGG
>CAZUXN010000004.1:0-41935 GCA_964624735.1 Candidatus Woesearchaeota archaeon
TTTATAGTTAATAAAATGATTTATGATAATTTATTTATTCTTGTATTATTTAAACATTTTAACCCAATAAGACTTCGCCATATTTTTTTTCTTGAATATTTAAAATCTGTTATTAATCTGTAGAGCCATTCGACGCCGAGTTCACGGACGATTAATGGGGCTTCTGATTTTTTATCTAAGAGAAAATCGAGGGCGGCTCCTATGTTTATGAAGTATTGGGCGTTTGTTTTTTGGGATAGTTCTTTTGATAATATATTTTGTTTCGGGCATCCAATTCCGACCCATACATAGTCTGCTTTCGATTTATTTATTAATATGATTATTTTTTTTATTTCTTTGCTTGGGAATTTTGTATCTTTGATATATGGGGGGTTATATGTTCTTATTTTTTTCAAGTGAGGTAATTTTAGTTTTAGTTTTGCTATGTCTTTTTCTTCTGGGCCAATGAAAAAATGTGTTTTATTTCCTGACAGGCTTTTATTTGATAGAAAATCTCTTGTAAAGGTTGGGCCTCTTGTTCTTGAAACTCTTTTTAGGTTTATTAGAGATAGGTAGGCTGAGATTACAAACCCATCTATGAAGTTTAGACTTTCTTCGCTGAGTAATGATTTTTTGAAAGATTTGTTTTTGGAAGATTGGTAGAGGTCATGTAAATTCAGAAAGTTTATTTTTTTTCTTTGCTTGTTTGACCTTAAAAATTCGAATAACTCTTCTTTTGTGTTTGATTGAAAAATTATTTTATTCATTTTCTAAATATAATTAGTCCTCCGAGATATCCATATCTGCTAATTATTGTTGCTGTACATGCGCCTAAAACTGCGCCGTTCATGCCTGCCCATGATAACCCAAGATTAATGAAGAAGTAATTTAGGATTATGTTAAGTACTGTTGCTGTTATTAGAAGAATTGATAGGCTTTTTGTTTGTTTTTGGTATGTGTAGTGGGCTTGATAAAGGGCAATTAGTGGGAAGCTGATTAGGAGGAGTGCGAGGTATTGTAGATATATTGTTGATTGTATGTAGGCATTGCCATAGACAATGTTGATTAGTGTTTTTGCTATGAGAATTGTGAATATTAGTGCCATGAATGATATCATAAGTGTAATGTTTTTTATTTTTCTGAATCCCTTTTTTAATTGCTCTCCCTTCATTCGTGAGAAAATTGGGAAAAGGGCTGCTGAAGAAAATCCGAGAATCGCCGTCGCAGAGGAAATAAGGTTGAATGCTGCTTGATAAAAACCTATGAATTCCGAACTGATATAATGCCCCAACATCACTATATCGATGTAGCCAAATAATACCCCTGAGAGAACGATTGTTGTTAATGGGATTATAAATTTCCATAGTTCTTGTTTTTCTTTTTTTGTTAGTTCTTGTTTTTTGATGTTGTTGAAAGGGTTGTTGAAAGGGTTGTTGAAAAGGAAGTAGCCTAAGTAGTAGATTCCAACTAAAAGAAAAACTATAGATAGCCCGATGAACACCCAAAGAAGTATTATGTCGTTGTTTAATGATCTAGAAATTAGGAGTAGGATTAGTATTGGTAGAATTGTTAGTCTGGAAACTTGGGCTATTAATTCTCCTACAAGCCCTACTTTGAAATTGTTTCTTGAAGTAAATACTACACCTAGAAATCTAGATAGTGTAGATAAAGGAAGATATATTGCACCGGCCAGAAGGGCATAGAAGATTGGTTTTTGATAGTAGTTGTTTGCGAGCCATTTTGCTAGGAGTAGAATAATTAATGATGTGCATATGACGAGTATGATTTTTATTTTGCTTAAATAATTAAAATATGCTTTTGCTTTGTCTTTGTCTTTGTCTATAGTTTTAGAAAGGAAGGTTAGTATGGTTGTTGATGCCCCTAAGTCTGAGAATATTCCGAGTAATAATATAGTTGACATAGCTAACCCATATAACCCAAAAAGTTCTGGCATTAGAAGTCTGGCTAATATAATTGTAAACAGGAGTGAGCCTATTTTTGCTGTGAGAAGTGTTGTAAGTTGATAGCTGGAATTTTTTATTGCTTGCCCAGAGTTACCCTTAAGGTCTCTTCTTTTTATTCTCCCGAGAATCCTTCTTATTTCTTTGGCTTCTTTTTTTATAGTATTGTCCATGATTTTGCGTTTATTCTTCTAATTGTTTTGCGATGTCGGCGAAAGCTGGTCGTGAGATTAGAACGCCGGTTGTGATTCCGATTAATGTTGTTACTGCGAATCCTTTTAGTAGTCCTGCCGACGCTGCGCCGATGCCCATGAATCCGAGAAAGCCGGTTAATGGAATCATCGCGACGAAAGTTGTTGTGAAGGCTGTGACGATTATGAAGAGGGCTTTTTTGATTCGTTGTTTTAGTGATTCGAATTTGTCGCGTGCTTCGTCGAGGATTATTAATTGGCTGTCTATTCCTGTTCCGATGGCGGCGATGATTCCTGCGATTGATGGAAGGTCGAGGTTCCAGCTTATTAATGCTGCAACTCCGAGAATTATTAGAACTTCGGACAGCGATACTGTGATTAGCGCGAGTGATGTTTTTATTTTTCTGTATCGGATGAATACGACGAGGGAGACTGCTGCGATTGCGAAGAGTCCTGCTAAGAGAATTTGTTTTGTGAATTGTTCTCCGAGATTTGGAGAGATTTTGTCTATCTTTACTATTTCGAGCTTGAATGGAAGGGAGCCTGTGATTAGAATTGTTTGGAGTTTTTTCATTTCGAGTTTTGCTGATTCGATTGCTTCGTTTCTTGTTGCTCCCGAGCCCGAGCCTGATATTTGGATTTGGGTTGCGACGTTTCCTTTTAGGTCGGCTCCGATGTTTAATGATGATGTTAGTTTTCCGTCGATGAAGAAGTCGAGTTGTTTGCTGAGGTATGAGCCGTTGATTGATAATTTGTCTGTGATGTCGGCGTGTTTTTGGGCAGCTTCTTCGCTTAGGAAAATTACAAATCTGAAATTACATGCTTCTCTATCTTGAACTGCGAAACATTCTGAAATGAATGCGTCTTGACCCGTTCGTCCTACGTGAGTTATATCTTTGTCTCCTCCGATGAACACTGTGTCGTTCCCGATTTTGGCTTCGAACTTTCCTTGTTTTGCGATTAATTCTTCGAGGTCGTCTGGGGATGACCCTGCGATTTCTATTCCCATTAAATTTTCGCCTAAAGATGTTGTGACTTTGAAAAATTTGACGTCGGATAATCCGTATACATTTAATCTTTCTTCTGATACTGAAATTAAATCACTGAGTTGCTTGTCATTTAGTGGGATATCTGCTTTGATGAATGCTCTTGCACCGCCTCGGAGGTCGAGACCTGTTTTGATTCTTGTTAAGGCTATTTCTTCTATTGATATGTCGTCGATGATTTCTTTTGTGAAGAGATTTATTATTTCTATTTCTTTGGTTTGGATTGTTAGTTTTTGCGTTTCGTTTTCGGCGAGGTTGTTTAGTTGGGCTAGTGCTGTTGCGTAGTCTTCGATTGAGTTAATGGGTTGTCCGTTGATTGTCTGGATTGTCATGCCTTCGCGGAGCCCATCTTGGAATATTGTTGAGTTTTGTATGACTGATGATACGATTACTCCTTTTTCAAACATTGTTGGTGGAATTGAAAAAATTGCGATTAAGGAGAGAAGGATTGCTATGATTAGTATCCAGATTCTGAACGTGATTTTCATTTTTTGTCTTCCTCGTAATTTGTATTTGTTTGTTTTTTGTTTTTCATTTTAATTTGTCAAAAGCGAATCGCTCGTGTACCACTTAATTATTGAGGCGTTTGTTATCCATGTGTTGAATAGGTCGAAGGCGAGGCCGATTAGTAGGATTGTGAAGATTTGATTTAGGACTGATTTGAAAGATAAGACGACGATAAATGCTGTCGCGATTGCTATAATGGAAGTGATTGTCATTGTTGTTCCTGTTTTGAACGCGCCGAAAAGTGCTTTATTTGTGCTTTCGTGTTTTTTGAGGAGTCGTGTTGTTAGTAAGATATCAGTGTCGACGGAGTAACCGATAAGCATTAGGAATGCGATGATGCCAGCTGTTGAAAGTTTGATGCCGATGAAATTGACGAGTGCGAGTGTCATGACGATGTCAGCGAAGGCAGAGAGCATAACTGCGAAGGCTGGGACAGAGTTTTTGATGTAAATATAGATTAGAATTGTTGCGAAGGCGAGGAAGATGATTGCTGATATCACTGGATTAATTTTTAGAAAAAAATTGCCCATGAAAAATCCTAATGCTATGTTTAAAATTATTGTCCAGAATTTTGTTTTTGCGCCTTTTGAAAAAATAATAAAGACTACTGCGGCCATCCAGAAGAATGCGAGAAGGATTGCGACGATGAGTTGTTTGTAGAAATCGGTTGAGAGTGATGCTGATGTTGTTTCTTTTGATACGTTGTTCCCAGTTGTGAGTTTGTAACCAAGGAAGTCTTCTAATATTTTTTCGAGTGTTTCTGTGTTTTGTTCGTTGACTGTGATTACTAATTGGATTTGATTGCCAGCGTTGTCAGAGATTGTTTTGACTTCGAAATCGGTTATTGTTTGTGAGATTGTGTTTTCTAAATCTTGCTGAGAAATTTGGGTTTGGATTGTGAATGTTGTCCCGCCCGTTAATGAGACGTCTTTATTGATTATGTCTCCGGTTTGGAAGTAGAAAATTGTTATGTAGATTAGAGATAGTGTTAAAACTGCGGCTGGAAGTATTAAGAGTTTTTTGTAATTTTTGTCGTACCAGTGTTCGAAGTTCATTGTATAGTTAGAAAATGTTTGGTTTTAAAGTTTTGGGGATGAAAGTTTTTAAAGATGTGTGATATGATTTGATGTGGCAAGAGGTTTTCGAAATTGTGTGGTCTGGAGAAAAGCAGTTGAGTTTCGAAATTATATTTATGAATTGGGTGAGAGGATGAAATTGGAAGATTCGCATATTATAATTGATATGAAAAATACCGTTGATATTTTGGTGTTTGGGATTATGATGGCTCATGAATTTATGGATGAGGATTCTGTATTGGAGTGCTTGGATAGAAGTAGGGGAAAGGCTGGTCGGCTAAGTAGTTTGATTTCTCCGATGGTTAGTGGGAAATATTTGACTGGTTTAGAGATGGAGGAAGTACAAGCTTTGATTGAGGGGATTGTTTTGAATTTGGATATTATGATTGAGCAGGTTAAGAATGGGGAATTTTTTAAGGATAGTCGTGAGATGTTTGATGAGTTGTGATTAGGTATACAAACTTTTATATAGTTTGATACCCTTTATTTTTGATGCCATATAAAGATGTGGAAAAGAGGCGAGTGTTTAGACGCAAGTGGTACGCTAAAAATAAAAAGTCTGAAATTGCGCACGTTAGGAGAAGAAAGTTGGAAATTCGTAAATGGTTTTTGAAATATAAAGCAGGACTTAGATGTTTGAAATGTGGGGAAGGTCATGTTGCAACGATTGATTTTCATCATAGGATTGGTGAGAAGGAGCATAATATTTCTATGATGGTGGCTGAGGGATATTCGATCGAGAGAATTCAGAGGGAATTAGAGAAGTGTGTGGTTTTGTGTGCGAATTGTCATCGGAAAATTCACTTTAAGAATAAGAAAGTTTAAAACATCAAATTAGGTATTTATTTCGTGCGTGGATAGTATAATGGTTAGTATAACTGGTTTCCAAATATCTGTTCCGAAAGGTTGGATGTGAAAATACCAGTTGATCGGGGTTCGACTCCCCGTCCGCGCATTGTTTTAATTTACGCCCTTGACAGGACTTGAACCTGCGACCTATGCCTTAGGAGGGCATCGCTCTAATCCAAACTGAGCTACAAGGGCTTAATATAAATGAGGAGAGGAGGATTCGAACCCCCGTAGGCATAAGCCAACAGATCTTGAGTCTGCCCCGTTTGACCGCTCCGGCATCTCCTCGTAGAAATTAAATAAATAGGTTGGTTATAAAATTATCGAATGGGTGTCGGATATATATTTTTGACAATACAAATTGTTTTATAGTTTGGATGTGGTTTTTGTTTATGGGTTATGATAGAAATTTGGCGCATTATGTTAGTGCGACGGTGATTATTGTGAATAAGGAGGGGAAATTTTTGATTGCGAAGCGGGCGGGATGGGAGAAGGCGTTCCCGGGGAAATGGACCGTTCCGGGAGGAAAATTAAAGGTTCTTGATTATGTGTTGAGGGAAAAGGATTCTAAATATCAATGGTATAATGTCGTTGAGGATTTGTGCAAGAGAGAATGTGCCGAGGAGGTTGGGGTTGAAATAAAGAATATTAATTATGTGACGAGTTTGGTTTTTGTGAGGAATGATAATGTTCCGGTTTTGGTTTTGAGTTTGTGGGCTGAGCCGAAGGATGTTGATGCAAAAGTTGTTTTGGATAAGTGTCTTGTTGATTATAAGTGGGTTACGCTCGAGGAGGCGAAGGGTTATGATTTGATTGAGGGGATTTGGGAGGAGTTGGAGATGGTGGCGAGGAAAATTGGCGGTGGCGAGATGGGAGAATGGGCAAAGGTTTAAAAAATGAGAATTTCTAATTTTATTAGACGGCCATAGTAACTTGGTCACACCCGATCCCGTTCCGAACTCGGAAGTTAAGCTTGTTACGTTCACACCTGTACTGTCTATGATGGGAAAGTGTGGAGCTGTCTGATTAATAATAATATTTATATAGTGTATATTGCAAGGATTTTTATGGCGGATGTTAAAGAGTGGTCTGATAAATATAATCCTTTTAATTCGAATAAGCTGTTTGCGCAAGTGCCGAAGTGGAAGGGGATTATTCGTGGTGGCGATATCCCCGCTCCTACCCTTGTGACCGTGGACCCTATTAACGCATGTAATTATGGATGTATTTGGTGTAATGCTGAGTATATTCTTAATCATAATATTGGAAAAATTGATGATAATGTTCTTGATGATATTGCGGATTATTTGCCGAAGTGGGGCGTCAGTGCTGTTTGTATTGCCGGGGGAGGAGAACCATTGATGCATCCTTATCTTGGGAAGTTTGTTAGGGGGTTGACAAAAAATGGAATTCAGGTTGGTATTGTTACTAATGGATTGTATATTGATAGACATATTGATTATTTGAGTGATTGTACGTGGATTGGTATAAGTATGGATTGTGCGAGTCAAGAGACTTTGGAGAAATTAAAAAAGGCTAAGGCTGGTGATTTTAATAGGACCATTGAAGGGATAAAAAAATTGACTCGGCTTGATGGTATGCTTGGGAAAAAGGGGCAGGGGTATGGGGTGAGTTATAAATTTTTGCTTCATCCTGAGAACGTTAAAGAAGTTTATGCTGCAGCTAAGATTGCTAAAGAGATTGGATGTCGGAATTTTCATGTGAGACCGTTTGGAGCATCTTGGGATAAGGTTGACAGTGATGATGTGAAAGTATTTAGCGTTGGAGATATTGAGGAATTTAAGGATCAGATAAATCGGGCGAGAGAGTTAGAGGATGAGAACTTTAAAGTTTTTGGAATTACTCATAAGTTTGATGGGGACCTCAGGAAGTCAAATGAGTTTAATTCTTGTCATGCTGTTTTTATGACTGGGGTGTTTATGCCTCCGACATCTGAAGGGAAGTTTGATTTTGGTATGTGTTGCGACAGGAGGGGTGATGATAATTTGACTATCAGAAATTTGGATTCTACTTCTCAAGTTTCTGATTTTTGGGGATCTGAAGAACATTGGAATAAATTTGATTCTATAAATCCTAAATTTTGTCCTAGGTGTACTTATCAACCACATAATCAAATTTTTGAAAAAGCTGTTGCTGAAGATAATATGACTATTGATTTTATTTAGGACTTAAAACTTTTTAAATTTATTGACTAATTCTAATGTGTCGGTTTGGCCGAGAAATTGTGCGCGACAGCAGTATCTTTTTAGGCCGAGTTCGTCGAGAGCTTGTTTTTGGGATTTGCCTTCTTGGATTAGGTTTTTGTATCTTGCGTAGAGGTGTGCGATTGGTTTGCCGCAACTAAAACATCTTATTGGGATTATCATAATTGAGTAGCGAAAATTTGGTTTATAAAACTTATGCTTAATTTTATATAGGAGATTTGTATTTGGTTGAAATGGAAGAGGCGAAGAAAGAGGTTATTAGATTGAGAGATGTTTCGAAATATTATCCGATGGGGGATTCGGTCGTGAAGGCGTTGAATCATTTGGAGTTCAAAGTTTTTGCGGGCGAGTTTGTTGCGATAATGGGGCCGTCGGGTTCCGGGAAATCTACGGCGATGAATTTAGTTGGGAGTTTGGATATGCCGACGCATGGGACGATTTATTTGGATGATGGTGATATTTCTGAGTTGAGCGAGTCGGATTTGGCACAGATTCGTGGTAGGAAGATTGGATTTATTTTTCAGTCGTTTAATTTGATTCCGAATTTGACGGTGAAGGAAAATGTGATGTTGCCGATGATGTTTCAGGGAGCGAGCATTGAAGATAGGACGAGGAGGGCTGAGGAATTGTTGAAGTTGGTTGAGTTAGGGGATAGGATGAATCATTATCCGGGGGAAATTTCTGGTGGGCAGATGCAGAGGGTTGCGATTGCGCGGAGTTTGGCGAATGACCCGGAAGTTATTCTTGCGGATGAGCCGACAGGTAATTTAGATACGAAGACTGGGGCGATTGTTATGGAATTTTTGGAGAAGTTGAATAGGCAGGGGAAGACTGTTATTATGGTTACGCACGACCCGGATTTGGCCGAGAAGCATGCTGATGTTATTTATTGGTTGAAGGATGGTGAGTTGGAAAAAGTTACTAAGAGAGTTGGGAAGAGGTTTGTTGATGTTACTAAAAAGAAGAAGAAAGAAGCGAAGTCGAACGGAGAGAAATAATGAAGCTTGATTATTTGATTTTAGCTTTGAAAAATTTGAGGCACCGTGGGATTCGTTCTTGGTTGACTTTGCTTGGGATTTTTATTGGGGTGACGGCGGTTGTTTCTTTGATGAGTTTGGGGGCGGGGTTGCAGGCGGCGGTTGGTGCTCAGTTTGGGGTTAGTTCGACGCAGGCGTTGACTATTCAGGCTGGGGGGTTGAATTCTTTTGGTGCGCCTGGAAGTGGAGTGGTGAATCCATTGACGAGAGGAGATGCGATAGAGATAGAAAAATTAAGTACTGTAGAATTTGCTACGCCGAGAAATATTGAGACGATTAAGATAGAATTTAATGATAAGGTTGTTTTTGGGAATGCTTTGAGTATTAATGATAGGAAAGAGCAAGAAATGTATGAGACTATGGATTTAGAAGCGACCCAGGGAAGGATGCTCCAATCGGGTGATTTTGGAAAGGTGATTATTGGTAGTAGCCTCGCCGATGGCGGGAAAAATGGATTTGATGAAGATATTGTCCCTGGCAAAACAATTTTGGTTCAGGATAAAAAATTTAAGGTGATTGGCGTTCTGAAAAAAATGGGCAGTTTTACTATTGATGGAATTGTTTTTATGTATGACGATGATTTGAATGGCTTGATGAATTATGGTGATGATGTTGATATTATTGTGGTGAAGGTGAAGGATAAAGATTTGATGGACAAGGCGGTGGAGGAGATTAGTAAGTTATTGAGGGAGAGGCGTGGTGTTAAAGTTGGCGAGGAGGATTTTGAGATATCTACTCCGGAATCGATGTTGGAAACTGTGAATAGTATCCTTGGTGGGGTTCAGGCTTTTATTATAATTATAGCGTCGATTTCGATTTTGGTTGGGGCTATTGGAATTGTTAATACGATGACGACGTCGGTTTTGGAGAGGCGGAAGGAGATTGGAATTATGAAAGCGATTGGCGCAAAGAATAGCCAGGTGTTTATGCAGTTTTTTTTTGAGTCGGGGATGCTTGGGTTAATGGGGGGCTTGGTTGGGGTTGTTTTGGGGACATTGATTGGGGTTATTGGGGTTATGGGTATTAATAGTTTTCTTGGTGCGGAGCTTTCTCCTGCGATTGATTTTGTATTGATTGGCGGGACTTTGATTGGAAGTTTTGTGATTGGAGCCGTCGCTGGGATTGTTCCTGCTATGAATGCTGCTAAACAAAATCCTGTGGAGGCGTTACGGGGATAGCTTTTAGCTATTAGCTTTTAGCTGTTAGGACGAATTGTTCGACCTGATTGTAGGAAAATAAAATGAAAGACTTTAAAAAATTAAAAGTGTGGGATAGGGCTATAGATTTTGCTGTTGAAATTTATAAAGCTACCGAGGAGTTTCCAAAGAAAGAAGTATCTTCTTTAGTAGACCAAATTCGTAGAGCCTCTGTGAGTATTTTTTCTAATATTGCCGAGGGATGCAAAAAGGGTACTGATAAAGAATTGATTCGTTTTTGTAATATGGCCTTGGGAGGTACTAGGGAAGTTGAATCTCAATTGATTTTTTCTGAGAGAATTGGTTATTTAGATAAAGAAGTTGTCAGTAAGTTAACCAAAGAGGTTGATGAGATAGTAAGAATGTTGGCGGGGTTTGTTAAATCTATTGAGCGAGGTGAGGATAAATGAAAATCAGAAAGGCTGAAAAGAAAGATTTGAAAGATATTGGGAAATTAATGCTGAAAGAATTTTCTAAGTTTCCATTTAATGAAAGAGTAAAGTTGGATGCTATTTTGAAGAGTTTGAAATATTATTATTATGATGCTGAAATTTACGTCGCTGTTGACAAAAAGATTTGTGGTGTTTTGGTTTTTCAAATTGAGTTGTGGTGGGAAGGAAAAGTTATTATTGTTCAGGATTTGGCAATTAAGAAAGAATTTCAGAATAAAAAGATTGGGAAAGAGTTGATGAATTTTCTTGAGAGGTTTGCCAAGAAGAATAATATTAAAAAGATTCATTTCGAGACAAATAAGAAATCTTCTTCAATTAGTTTTTATAAAAAATTGGGTTATAAAATAAAAAAGGATAGAATCATAATGGAGAAAAATGGTGATTAGTAAAGAGAGTGTGAAATATTCGTTGAATAATATTAAGAAAAGTAAGGCGAGGAGTATCCTTACGATTTTGTCGATTTTTGTCGGGATTGCTACGATTTTTATTTTTGTTAGTTTTGGGTGGGGGCTTTATGATTATGTTGACGAGTTTACGTCTTCGTCTTCGGCGGACAAGTTGATGATTATGCCGAAGGGGACTGGAGTCCCGGGGCTGGATAATACGTTTAAACTTTTGGACGATGATTTGCAAGCTATTGAAAATACGCCTGGGGTTTATGAGGCGAGTGGGGTGTATATGGGTGTTGGGGAAGTTGTGCAGGATGATTTGAAAAAGTATGTTTTTGTTACGAGTTATGACCCTAGTTTGCCATTGGTGATGGAGCTTTCAAATATTGAAGTTATTATTGGGAGAGCTCTTCGTGATGGGGATTCTGGGAAAGTTACTTTAGGGTATAATTATTTGGTTAAGAGTAAAATTTTTCCGAAGGCGTATGCCCTTAATAGTAAGATTGAGGTACAGGGGCAGGAGCTTCGGATTGTTGGATTTTATGAGAAGGTTGGTAATCCTCAAGATGATTCTAATATTTATGTTACTAATGATTTTATGCCGGAGCTTTTTCCTAAGAAGGAACTTTCTTATGGTATGATTCTTGCGCGGGCTGACAAGGATAATATTGATGAAGTTGCGATAAGGGTTGAAAAAAAATTAAGGAAAGAGAGAGGGTTGGATGAAGGGAAAGAAGATTTTACTGTTGATTCGTTTGCTAGTTTGTTGGAATCTTATATGATTGTTTTGGATATTATTATTGGGTTTGTTCTTTTGATTGCTTGTATTTCGATTGTTGTGTCTGCGGTTAATACTGCGAATACTATGATTACGTCGGTGCTGGAGAGATTTAAGGAGATTGGGGTTTTGAAATCTATTGGTGCTCGGAATTCTGAGATTTTTAAGATATTTTTATTTGAGTCTGGGTTCCTTGGGTTTGTTGCTGGCGTTATTGGGGTTTTAGCTGGATGGGGTGCAACAAACTTAGGGGCAAATATTTTGGATAACCTTGGATATGGCTTTCTTAGCCCGCATTATTCTTGGACTTTGTTTGTTGGATGTATTTTATTTGCGACGCTAACTGGAGCGATTTCTGGAGTAATCCCGGCGTGGAGAGCAAGTAAAATTAATGCTGTAGACGCTTTACGTTATGAGTAGAATTATTTTGTTTTGTTTTTGGATTTTTTTCGTCTTTTGTAAATCCAATAAATAATGACTGCTATTACTGCAACTGAAATGATGTATGTCCAGATTGATGTTGTCGATTGGTCGGCTTTTCGGTCTGTGAAATATGCTGAGTCGAAAGTTATTGTTTTTGTGAGAGTTCGTCGTACATTCACCGCGTCGGAATATGTTAACTCTAATGTTATTTCTCCGTCGGATGGGATTGATTCGAAATCTGCTGTTGTATATTCGTTTGAGTCTAGGTCGCCGACGATGTTTCGGCTTGCGCCTTTTATTATTATGTTTTCTTGTTTTGGGATTTCGATTGTTAGGGCTTCGATGCTTGATTCCTTGACGTTTAAAATTTCTAATGTTAGTTCGTTTGTTGAGTAATCATAATTTTTAATGCTTACTTCGAAATCTGCTCGGACGTCTTCTACTTCGAGATTAAACGTTGCTATTTGTGGGGCGTCTCCTTTGTTTTGCATTTTGGCTTCGATTGGGTTTGCGCCGTCGAGAGATTCTGGGTCTACTCGAACTTCATATGGAACTAATATACTTGACTGATAGTTCCTGATGTAATCAGTTTGGTCGAATTTTCTTAGACCTAATTCGCCTGGGTTGAATTTTATTGGGTAGTTTTCGAGGAGGTTGAATGTTATGTCGTCGCAGTCCGCGCCGTTTATTCCTTCGATTTGGAAAACGAGTTTAACGTAGTCGCCTGGGACTGCTGGATATGGGTCTTGGTTTAGTAATGTTGTGCTTAAATCACAGGCTGCTGATGTTGTTGATAGTGACAATATTAATGAAAGCAGTATCATCTCTTTTTTCATGAGAGTGTTTATTGAAGTTTGTATTTAAGGTTTGCGATTGTTGTTGATGATATAAAAATTTAAAAAGCATATTTGGTAGAATTGTAGTTAAGTAAGTTGAAAATTTTCATATTTTCATTTTACTAAGGTAAAATAAAAAAGATGGTGAAAAAATGTGTTTATTGCTTTGTGAAGGTCGACGAGGGGTCGGTTGTGGATATGTGTGAGAGATGTATGCATCAGGTTTGGGGTGAGAAAATGACGAAGGTGATTATTGAGAATATGGAGAATGAGAGGAATAAAGGGAATTTGGATTTGGGGAATGTTGGTGGGATGTCTAATATTAGAGAAATTGTTAGGATTAGGGAAGAGTTTGAGGAAGTTATTTCTGATATTGAGATTGATAAAGCTGGAGTTGATGGCGCAGAAAGTGGTTTGTTTTTTGAGAAAGGTTTTTAAATATGATTTTTGTTTGGTTGTCAGGATAGAAATGTCCGAGTGTTACAGCGAATGGTTCTGTAATTTTTAGATGGCAAGAATAAAGAAACGTATTAGAGAGAAGGGAAAGTTGAGACTTAGTAGGTACTTTAAAAAACTTGGAGATGGGGATAATGTTGCGATTGTGATGGATTGCGGAGTTCGGGCTTCGTTCCCGAGGAGATTGCGTGGGATGAGTGGAAAGGTTGCTGGAAATCGTGGAGGGTTTAAGTTAGTTGAAATTAAAGATGGGGGCAAGTTGAAAACTTTTATAATTCATCCTGCTCACTTGAGGAAATTATAATAAATGGTGATTAAAAAAGAAACTCCTATCACTTTGGCTGAGGTTGTGGCCTTGACTGGGGATTCTGATAAATCTGTTGCGATTAAAAAATTTATTGGGAATTTTAATAAGATGGATGTTAAAAAGGCATGTGAAATGAAAGGTGTTTTGAAGATGCTTGATTTGATTAAGTTGAAGGATGAGCACATTGTGAAGATTGTTGATTTTATGCCAAGCGATGCGGCTGAGTTGAATAAAGTTCTTGTGGAAGTTTCTTTGGATGGTGATGAAGTAACTAAAATTTTAGAAGTTGTAAAGAACTTTAAATAAACAATGGTTAAAGTAACATTGGAAATGTTTCATAAAACCATTTGTTTAATTACGGAAATGAAAAATGGTTAAAGAAACTTTGGAAAAGTATCATGAGTCATTTTCAGGAGGTTTTGAAAATGACTAAAGAAGAAAATGCCGTTATATTAGATTTTTTGCCTTATGGTTATCCGTTGGATAAGAAGATGATGCCGTTGGCTCAGGCGATTGGGATGGCTGGGCTTACTCTTTTGCAATTGGTGCCGCGGAGAGGGGAACGATTTGAAATCGGCGAGGAAGTTTATATTGGTGAGGGTAAGCGAGATAAAGTGCAATATATTCTTGGCAGATGTCCTCGGGAAAAATTGACCGAAACCGCAAGGGTTCAATTGGAGGATTTTGTTGCGAAAGTTGTTGAGAAAGATAAAGAAAGATTTGTGAAGTTTTTTAATGAAGCGCAAGCCATAAATACCCGACTTCACCAGTTTGAGTTGTTGCCTGGGCTTGGTAAAAAACATACTAAAGCAATTCTTGAAGCTCGTGGCGAAAAAAAGTTTGAGTCTTTTGACGACATTAAAAAACGGGTTCATAATATACCGTCGCCTGAGAAGATTATTGAGAAAAGAATTATGGAGGAATTGACAGAGATGCAAAGACATAATCTGTTTGTATTTTAATGGAAGAAACATTGAAAATAGTTAAAGAAAAGAAAAAGTTTGAAAAGAAAGAACAAGATGATGTTTGTTTGGTTAGAGTAGTTGGGAAGGATATTCGTGGAGATATTAAATTAGTATCTGCTTTGACAAAAATTAAGGGGATTTCTTGGGCATTTTCAAATGCTGTTTGTAAGATTTTGAAGCTGGATAAAAATAAGAGAATTCAGGATTTTGATAAAAAGGAATTGAGTAAGGTTGAAGAATTTATTAAGAATCCTGATGTTCCTGGTTTTTTGAAAAATCGGCAAAAAGACTTTGATGATGGTAAGGATAAGCATATTAGTGGGACTGATTTGAAATTGAGGACCGAGTTTGATGTGAAAAGAATGAGGAAGATTCGGTCTTATCGTGGGTCGAGGCATGCTGCAAATTTGCCGGTGAGAGGGCAAAGAACTAGATCAAATTTTAGGCGCAATAGAAAACCATCCGTTGCTGCCTCGAAAAGGAAGGACAAATAAAATGGAAATTATATATTTGATAAATAAAATGTTGGAGGCGGTTGGTTTTTTTAATGGGAGATATTAAGAAAAAACGGCGATTGTTTAGTCGCCCGAAGAAGTTGTTCGATCGAGTGAGGATGGATGAAGAGAATGTTTTGGTCAAGAAATATGGATTGAAAAACAAGCGTGAGATTTGGAAGGCAAAGAGTGCCGTGTTAAAATTGAGGCGAAGGGCAAAGACTTTGATTGGGAAGGATGTTGAGGAACAAAAGATATTTTTTAATAAATTAAATAAGATTGGTTTTAATGTTCATAATGTTGCTGATGTTTTGGCTTTGACTGAGGAGGATTTACTCGAGAGAAGATTGCAGACTTTTTTGTTTAAGAAAAAGATGGCGAATACGGTGAAACAGGCGCGGCAGTTGATTGTTCATAAGAATGTTTTGGTCGACGGGGAAACTGTAAATATTCCTTCTTTTATTGTGACTAAGGAATTTGAAAATAAAATCACTGTCGGGCCAAAGAGAGAGAAGAAGAAAGTTGAAGAAGTAAAGGAGGTGGAAGATGGCGAAGAATAACCATAGATTATTCATTTACCATTTTTTCTTTGAACAAAATGGTAAAGAATGAGGAGAATGTTGGGATATTGAATATTTATGCGAGCTTTAATAATACGATTGCGACTTTGACGGATTTGGCTGGTGATACTATCGGGCGAGTTTCGGGGGGACAGATTACGAAGCATGATAGAATGAGATCTAACCCGACTATTGCGATGTTTATTGCGAAGAGGGTACAGGATATTTGTAAGGATTATAAGATTAAGGATTTGTATGTGAGAATGAAGGGGCAGACTGGAGCGACGGGGATTGGACCTGGGGCGCATGCTATTGTTAAGACTTTGACTAAGGAAGGGTTTAGGATTTTGAGTATTATTGAGACGACTGCGCTCCCTCGTGGTGGGCCTAAGAAGAAAGGTGGGCGGAGAGGGAGGAGGGTATAGACTTATAAATCAAAAACAGAATAAAATAAAATGGAAATTATAAAAAAAATAAATGAAGAAATGAGTTTTGTTAGTGAGATGGATGTTAGTTTGGCAAATGCAATTCGGAGGAGTGTTGGGGAGATTCCGATTTTGGCTATTGACGAGTGTGATATTTACAAGAATGATTCGGCGCTTTATGATGAGATTATTGCGCATCGATTAGGACTTGTGAGTTTGAAAAATCAGAAAATGAAAGTCGGGCAGACTGTTGAGATGAA
This sequence comes from Candidatus Woesearchaeota archaeon, assembly GCA_964624735.1. Lineage (GTDB taxonomy): Archaea > Nanobdellota > Nanobdellia > Pacearchaeales > GW2011-AR1 > JAGVXH01. The sequence goes on from CAZUXN010000004.1 coordinate 16,413, forward strand.
GATGAAAGCTAAGGGGAAAGGTGATGTGATTGAAATTATGGCTGGGTTGCTTGGGGATAGTGTTGTTTATCCCGAGACTCCGATTGTTTTGCTTGGGAATAAACAAGAGATTGAGTTGGTTGCACGGGCTAGAGCTGGGAAAGGGAATACCCATGCTAAGTTTATGCCGGGTGTAATTTTTTATAAGCAGTTGCCGAGGATTAAGATTTCCGAAGAGGGGAAAAAACATAGTGAGTTGGCTGAATTATATCCTGAAGTTTTTGAGATGTTTGGCAATGAGTTAAGGGTTAAGAGTGCGGCAGCTTGCGATTTGGATGATGAAGACCTGAAGGATTACCACGGGGTTAGTATTGAATTTGGTAATGATTTGGTTTTTATGATTGAATCGTGGGGGCAAATTGAAGTTGGGGATGTTTTTATTGAGGCGTGTAAGGCTTTGAAAGTTAATCTTTCGGAAGTCTTGAAAGTTGTTAAGTAATTTGGCAGGTGTTTGTGATTGTGAGGGAATGCCAGAGCGGTCAAATGGACTACGTTAAGGCCGTAGTGGATTTATCCTACGGGGGTTCGAATCCTCCTTCCCTCATTTGTGAGATGGATAGAAAATGGAAATAAAAATAAGTAAAACGAAGATTGAGAAACGGATGAAGCAGAAGATGGATGCTTCGTTAGTCGAGACTATAATTAAGTTGAAGAAGACGAATCCGGTTGTGGCAAAAGAGTTGGCTCGGCCGAAAAGACGATGGCCTGCAGTGAATTTGAAAGATATTGATATGATTAAGGGGGATGTTTTGGTTGCTGGGAAAGTTTTGTCGGCGGGGGATTTGTCTGGGGCGAAGAAGATTGTGGCTTGGGGTGTTTCGGTTCGGGCGTTGGAGAAGATTAAGAATGCTAAGGGGACTTTTGTTTTTATTGTTGATGAAGTTAAGAAGAATCCGGAATTAAATGGGTTTGATATTTTGAGATGATGGGAGAAGAAATATTTAGGGGGGCAATTGTTTTCAATAGTGGAGCGATTAGACAAGGTAATATTAAACCTTATAGAGTTGAGCAAAAAGATGATTTTCTAAAAGATGTTGTAGAATATCCTTTTGAAAATTGTATTTGGGTAGATAAAGATGCCTCTGAACTTGAATTAGTTGCGAGGATGGACAATAGATGATGGCAAAGATAGTTTATGATGGTAAGGGTTGTGTTTTTGGTAGGTTGGCGTCGGTTGTTGCTAAGGATTTGTTGAAGGGGAATTTTGTTGATGTTATCAATTGTGAGGGGATTGTTATTTCGGGAGATAAAAAATTGTTTATGAAGAAGATTTTGGCGAAAAGAAAGATGGGAAGTGGTAGTTCAATGAAGGGGCCGAAGTATCCGAGGGTTGCTGATAGATTGATTAAGAGAATGATTCGTGGGATGTTGCCGTGGGATAGAGCAAAGGGGCGCGAGGCGTTTAGGAAGTTGAGATGTTATGTTGGGGACAGAAAAGAAGAAGGCGTTGAGGTTATTAAATTGAAACATAAAAAGCCAATGAAATATTTTACAATTAAAGAAATTATGGGGTTGTTAAAATGATAGAAAAAATTGTCGTTTCAGGGAAGAGAAAGAGTGCGATTGCAAAGGCGACGATTGAGGCTGGGAACGGGGTCGTGACTTTTAATAAGAGGCCGCTGAGTTTTTTGACTGAATTGCAAAGGTTGGAAATTAGTGAACCGTTGATTATTGCAAAGGATGTTCTTGGGAATTTGAATTTTAACATTGCTTTGAATATTAAGGGTGGAGGGACAGCGTGCCAGGTTGAGGCTGGGAGATTGGCGATTGCTAAGGCGGTTATTGAATTTGCGGGGAATGAAAATCTTAGGAATGCATTTTTGGCTTATGATAGGAATATGTTGATTGCTGATACTCGTCGGAAGGAAGTTTGTAAACCTGGGGATTCGAAGGCGAGAGCGATGAGGCAGACGAGTTTTAGGTGATTTGGGGGAATTGAGGGAGGGATTAAAATGGCAGATTGGCGAGGAATTAGTGAAGGAGAATTGGTAAAAGAAATTATTGAGTTGTGGAAGGATGCTAGAATGTATTGTGACAAAATTAATGTTTTTGATAATGGATGCCGTGCGATTGATATGAGTAATAGCAGACATGTTGATTCTTTTTATTTTAGACATATTTTGACTTTGGATAAAATAAGATTACTTATAACAATAGGGCAAAAATATTTTCCGGTTGGCGTTGATTGGGATTTTTATAATGTATCTGAAAAATTAGAAAGTATTTCATTTGAAAATAAATCCATGGTGGATATTTTAAATGGAGGAAAAAAGTGTTATACTCTTGCATATATTGATGATGCTTTTCTTGGTTTTAGATAAGTTTTAAGTTTTCTTTGGGTGGCGTAGAAGATTTCTGGTGAGATGAGTGGTTGGTGGATGCCTTTGTGAATTTTGCCGTCGAATTTTATTTCTCCGAGGTATGTTCGGTTTGTTAGGATTTTTTTTAGACCGTTGATTGAAAGAGAAAAGTTTTTTGCGAGTGAATTGAGAGAGTATTTTCTGGCGAGGAATGTTTTGAAAAGGGAATGAACTCTGGCTGCATCTTCGTTTGGAATTAAGTTGCCGTTGACGACACCGTAACCAAGAGGAGCTCGTGTTACTAATTTGCCGATGTCCGCCATTTTTTGCATTCCTTGTTTTTGTTTTTGACCTGGATGTTGTTTATATTTTCTGAAGGTATCGAGTTTTTTCCAGTCGATTTTTTCTGAAATGTAATTTTGAAAATCTTGTATTTTTTGTGGGGTGAATGTTGCGCAGATTTTACAGAGTGGATTCCCGAAAATTATTTTTTCTTTTTTGTCGATGTATCCACATTTTTTGCAGGTCATATAAATAGATATGGAGAGAATTTATAAAATGTTTTATGTTTGTTTTTCAATAGGAAAGTGTTGAAAATTATTGGGATTGTTATTTGTCTTTTGTTATTTTTGATATAAGGGTTAGGATGTGGGCTGGGTGTTGTTGCAAGAAATTTATTAAAAAGAAAATTGTCAAAAAAAAGTTAAGAAGTGATTAGTCGTTTAGTGTTTCTATTGGTGATTTGATTTTTTTGAGTTCTTCGGTTGAGACATGAGTGTAAATTTGTGTTGTTGAAAGATTAGAGTGCCCAAGAAGTTCCTGGATTTTTCTGATGTCGATTCCGTTTTCAAGGAGATGTGTTGCGAAACTGTGTCTTAGTGTGTGACAATGTACTTTTTTTAAGCCGGCTCGTTTTGCGGCTGATGATACTATTTTTTGAATATTTCTCGTCGAGAGCTTACCATTTCGTCCTGTGAATAAATATTCTTTATCTTTTTGTTTTTCGGATTGGTGCTGTAAGTCTTCGATTAGAAATTCTGGAATATTAAAATTTCTGTCTTTGTTCCCTTTGGCTTGTTTTATGTGCCCAATTTTTTCTTGGAAGTTTAAATCTGAAATTTTTAAGTTTGTTAATTCAGAAACTCGAAATCCGCAAGCGTATATTAAACTTATCATAAGTTTTGATTTTTCGGTTTTGATTTCATTGATGAGTTTTTTTGTTTCTTCTTTTGAAAGAGTTGTTGGGAATCTGATTTCTTTTTTTGGGCGTTTGATTGTGGTCGTGATGTCATTGTGTAGAATTGATGAATATGCGTATTTGATTGAGGATAAGAAAAGAGTGATTGATGCTGCGGCTTTGTTTGTTAGATTTTCTGCGATGAATAATTTTACATCTTCGGTTGTTATTTGGGTTGGTTGTTTTTTTGTGAAATTGATTAGATCTTGATTTGATTTAATATAGTTTTTTATAGTATACTTGGAGTTTTTTGATATTTTGAGTTCGACTTCGAGTTTTTTTAGAAATTCGTTTGTTTCCATTTATTTATATTGCTGGAGTGTTTATATTTTTTGGGATAGGTTTTTATATGGTAATATTGTGTAATTTGATGGATAAAAAAACGTTTAGGGCGATTTGTGCTGAGTGTGGTGAGGAATGTAATATTCCGTTTGAACCGACGGAGGGACGGCCGGTTAAATGTGATGACTGTTTTAAGAGGGGCCGTGGTGGTTCTGGACGAGACAGAAATTCTCGAAGAGATTTTAATGTTGTTTGTGCTGAATGTGGAAGAGCGACAACTGTTCCATTTAAACCGGTGCGTGGCGACCCTGTTCTTTGCAGAAATTGTTTTGACAAAAGGGCTGCTTAATGAATTTCGTTTAACCGAATAACTACTATATTGATTTTATTTCTTTTGGAATTTTGAATTTTATCGTCGTTGATTTGAATTTTTATGATTTGATTTTGGATTTGATTTTTTGGCTTATTCCCACTTAAAAAATAATGTTTACTAACTCTCACTTTTTGATTTAATTTCTATACATTTTAAGGGATTTTTGATTTAAATGTAGTTATTTATTGAGTTTTATGAAAAGTTTCTTAGAATGGCTTAGATTTGATGTATGGGCTTAGATTTGTGTGTCGTAAGTCTTATGGAATAGAAGTTTTTCATTGATTGGTAGGTCAAATCCTTTTTGTTTGAGCAATTGGAAGATTTCGTTACGGAAGTTGAAATTGTGAATCATGCGGTGGTGGTTTGGGCAGAGGCCAATGAGGTTTTTTTTGGAGTTGTTTTGTTTATTTGTGTCGATGTAGTGTAGGTCGACGATTTTGTTGAAATCGCAGATAACACATTGTTTTGTGACTTTTCTGAAGGTTTTAAGGTCGACGTTATTTTGTTTGCGTTGGTTGTAGGCTTTGTTTTTGTCGAGATGGAAGATGTAATTGTAGCAACCGGCGCATAAACCTTTGGCGTGGATATTAATTTTTCGTTTGCATCTTTTGCATATTGTGAGTTTTGGTTTCCATTTGGTTTTTTTGTAGCAAGTGTAGCAGAGCCCTTTGGCGTGGTGTTCTTTTTCTTGATTGCAATTGATGCATTTTTTTATCATGTTAAATAAAGGCGTTCGTACATTAAAAACTTTATGCAAACGGGTTATTTTCGTTCGTTTTGTAATAGAAGAACGGCGTACAATGTATATTATGCGAACTTTTATAAAAAATTCGTGTAATGTTATGTAGATTGTGTGAATATTGTATGATTGTATAATCTGCTTGTGAATTTTGTGGAATTTGGGTGATCTGAATGGATTAATTCTTTCTTTTTGTAGCTGTATTGTTTTTTTGATTTAAGATTTGTATATCTACTATTTACTAAATTCTGTTTTTACTGGACAGTTGTGCACTAAGGTTAGGTTAGTGTAAAGTATTGTTTTGTGGGTTTGTATTTAAAAAAATAAAAAATAAAAAATAAAATTTGTATTTATTTGTTGAAAATTGTTAGGATTAAACTTAGGATTGCGCCAATTACTACTACCCATCCAGCGATTGTGACAATTATTCCGTTCCCAATTGCACTGATCCCAGGAATCGTCAATGTTGCATTTGGTCCTATCATTCCTGCGCCGACTGCAAGAGCAACGAGAATCCCAATAATCCATGTCAATATTCCGACTAAATTGTTTTCTTTCATTTTTACCTCCTTTAAAATTTTTTTCTTCTCCTCGTGGTGAAATAAAAAAATGCCATCACCACTATGAACGATACGAGGAGTGTTAAAATATATGCGTCTGTTAATGATGTTGTGTAGCCAAAATATTCTTTGATTGAATTTAGATTGTTGATTGAGTCTGGATTTAATGAGCAAGTTGTCCATTTGTATATTGGATTTGGTACCCCTGGGGCGATTCTGCATGGAATGATTGGGATGAACATTGATGCTATTAATATAGTTGTAGAAATGATTCCGGAGTATATCAACTTCTTTTTGAATTGCATGTTTTTTGTATAGTTTTTGAAGTTTATAATTGTTTTGGCTATTGGTTTTGAAGATTTTTTGGACAGGTTTGGACAGTAATTTGGTAGTATGGTTGCTTAAATTGTGTTAAATTAGCGTTTAGATAGCTGTTTAAATAAAAATTTGTTTATTTTGGAATTGACTTAACTCTTATCGACGATAAAAGTTGATGTTTAAGGATTGGACAGGTTGTTAATTTTGTTGTTTAAATGGTGATATTTATGTGATATTTGGGCTAAAATTGACATTTTGAGCGATGGTTGTTTAAATAGCTCGAAAGATTTATAAAGAATGTTGTTTAAATATTGATAAGATGTTTGGTTTATTTGGACATAAAAAAAGAGTTGATAAATTGAGAGGGGAAGTCCAGGATTCTTTTAATCATGTTAAGAAAGATTTTAATAAAGTTGGTGAATGGATTAAGCATCTCGACGACAAATATTGTTCTCATGAAAATGAAATTATTAAAATAAAAGATCAGTTTTTAATTATTCAGGAGGACTTAATGGAGATAAAAGATTTTATTTCTTTCTTTGGTCCACAGTTATCTAGTGGGTTGTCCAAACAAGTTCAAATAGATGGTGGAAAACAAACAGTAATGGGTGGTGTCCAAACAGGTGTCCAAACAGGTGTCCAAACAGGTGTTTTAGATAATTTTACCATGATGGAAAGGGCTATTATTTGGGCATTATTGAATTCTGAAATGAGATTAAGTTATGAGGATTTAGCTGTATTACTTGGGAAAGATAGGAGTACTATAAGGGGCCAAATTAATACTATAAAGCAAAAAAATGATGGTATTATTATGGAAATTCGAGAAGTGAATGGGAAAAAGAGGCTCTATATCCCTGATGAAATTAAATCTAGAATAACAAAGAGCGTAAAAGTTAAAATTAAGGGAGAAAGGTCTAAAAGTGAGAGTTAAAAGGTGTATTTTGTCTAAAAAATTTGTAATTTTTGGAGTAAAAATATGGAAAAGTGAGAAAAAATATTAAATGACTCGCTCGAATATGTTGGATTTGGGGTCGTGAAGTTACTGGAAAGGTGGGATTAAAGATAGTCGTTTAACCGAATAACTATTTAATTGATATTATAATTTTTGTAAGTTTTGGATTGTGGATAAAGTAGCTATATTTTTGAGATCTTGTGAAATTTTTAGGAGAATTATTTTATTGTTTTGTCTTATTTTTTCGATTGGTATGCCTTTTTTTATAAGTTTATTGACGTAATCGCGTATAGATGATTCACTTAGGTTGATTTGGTTTGCTAATGTACGATGGGTGATTCTGGTGTTATTTTGTTCTTCTAGGGTGTATAGTGTGCTAAAAACAAGCATTTCTTGAGGCGTTAAACATTTAAATTTGAGTCTGATTCCCCTTTTTATGTTATCGAGTGATTCTAATATATTGTTTGCTTGTTTAAATTCTGAAGAATTTGTTTGTTTGTTTGTTTGTTTGTTTGTTTGTTTGTTTGTTGGAACCCCTTCATTTCTTATGGAAATATTCGAATTTTGATAGTATGGGCTTTCTATAGGTAAGGTATGTGTTGGATTTGTCTGATTATTTATTTGTTTGTTTGTTTGTTGGGTTATTTGTGTTGGGGTATATGCTGGATTTGTTTGAATACGTTTTATTTGAAGTTTTAATTGTATGATTTCATTTTTTAGGAATTGTGTATCTTTTTTTATTTTTGAGAATGCTTCTTTTATTTGATTCATAGTAAGTTTGAGTTAAGGTTACTTTTAATGTTAATTGTTTTTTAAAATATATTTTGGGCTATATTATTGGTGTTGTTTGTATATTTTATGAACTTTGTTTGAGATTCTCCATCTCTCTCTTCGTGAGTATTGTGATCCTTGAGGATTTTTGTTTATTTTTACAATTAATTCTTTTTTTTCGAGTTCTTTTAGTAATTTTTTTATGAATTCTTCGTCTCGCGCAGTTTCTTTTGCTATTTCTGATGTGAAAATTTGTTTTGGGAATATTAAAAAGAGGTGTGATAAGATTTGTTCTGAGATTCTCTCGATTTTTTGTTGAGATATTTTCGGCATTTTGTAGTTAGGTTTTTTTGTTTTATATGTTTTTTGTTTTCGTAAAGTTTATATTGTGTGATAGTGAGCAGGTTGTTTTTGGTGACAGCAAAAGTATTGTTGCACCAGATGGGATTCCTCTGGTCGAGAAATATATTAAAAATTTAGGATTTTGTAAAAAGTGATTGTTTAATATTAGTTTGATGTTGTTATACGCCCACACCCCGAATCGAACGGGGATACCCAAGAGGGTCGCTGGTTTTAGCCGCGTGCAATACTATTATGCGATGTGGGCATATAATTTATAGAAATAATCTTCTTTTATTAATTATTTGGTTTTTGTTGAAAGTTGACTGTTGGAAATTTGATGTGAATTGGTAAACCAATTTCTTCTTCGAGTTCAAATGCTTTTATTGAAGCTTTTTGAATTATTAGGTTAGTTATTGCTATATACTCTGGGGTGTTAAAATTTTTCTCTTTTTGTAATTTTATAAGTTCTTTAATTTTTTTACTATCTGATGATAAAAAAATAATACCTTCTATTGATATTTTGCCTAGTGTTGAGTAATCTATATCAAAAACATATTCTATTTTTATTGCTTCTTTTGTTTCTTTAATTTTTTCGAGATTTTGTATTTTTATATTTGTTTTTAGTTTTATTTTGCCGTCGAAATTTGAATTTTTTTCCGCGTTTATTTTTGTAAATTTCGCTTCAATTAATTTTATTTCTGTCATTTTAATATCTAATAAAAGTGGTTTATAAATTTTGTTATAATAAGTCTTCTTCAGAGACCACAATAAAGTCTCCAACGGCAATTACTGAATTATATGGGATTAGGGCTTCTTTTTCTTTTGTTCTTTCGAGTGATAGATTCGCTGTATATGTTGTTAAGTCCCGTAGGATGATGTGAATTAATTCTCCTGTCCTTGCTTCAAATGTTATATCTTTGACGATGCCGAGTTTTTTACCTTCTTTTGTAACAATTTGTTTGCCAAGAAGTGCCTTAAATGGTTTTTTGTCCATGTGTTGTTTAGATGTAATTTGTTTATAAACTTTTCTTTTGATTTTTTGTTTGTTATAAGTAGTGAACTATTGTTTGTTTATTTTAGTGTGACCCTATGATTTCTTATGGAAAGTTTTTTAAAAGTTTTAGTGAAATTAGAATTTTTGTTTTTAATTTTTATTTATAAAGATTTATGTTATATGTTATATATATTATGTTATATAGTATTGTAATATATATAATATAGTAAAAAGTGTTTTAAATGTAATATAATATTGTTTTTTATTCAATTTCTTTTGGAAATGAAATAAGGGGGTGTGATATTTTTTAAATAATTGTTTTTAATGAGGAGGATTTATAATTTTTATTAGATATTTGTTTTAATTTTGTTTAACTTTATGGATATGAAGTGATGGTGTATAGGGTATGTTTTCTAGTATATGAAAGTTTAAATAGTTTTGATTTTTAGTTATAATAAGATGGGTGTTGAATTGGGTAAAATTTTTGATTTGGCTTTAAATAATAGTTTATTTAGAAATAAAGGAGTTTTACAGGCTCGTTATACTCCTGAGTCTATCCCACATCGGGATAAGCAAATTAAAGCGATCGCTGCGATTTTGGCGTCGATATTAAGAGGGGAGAGACCTAGTAATTTATTTGTTTATGGGAAAACGGGTACTGGGAAGACCTTATCTGTCCAATATGTTCGAGATGAATTAATTAAAAAGGCCGAGGATTTGGGGGTTGATGTTAGGTTTGAATATTTGAATTGTAAATTGAAAAAGGTTGCTGACACAGAGTATAGGATTTTAGCGGCGTTAATTGGTCAACTTGGTGGTGATGTTCCTGCGACGGGGTTGCCGACGGATAAAGTTTGGTCTAAGTTTATTGATTTAGTTGACAAAAAAAAACAGTTGATTATTTTTATTTTTGATGAGATTGATCAAGCAGTTAAGAAAATGAGTGATGGTTTTTTGTATTCATTGACGAGGTTAAATCAAGAATTAAGCCGGGCACAGATTTCGTTGATTGGGATTTCAAATGAAGTGACTTTTTTGGAGAATATTGATCCAAGAGTGAGGTCGAGTTTGGGTGAGGAAGAATTTGTTTTTCATCCTTATAATGCGATTCAGTTGCAGGATATTTTGAAAGAGCGTTGCGCTGAGGCATTTAAAAAAGGAGTTGTTGTTGATGGAGTTATTGCGAAATGTTCTGCTTATGCAGCGAGAGAACATGGCGATGCGAGAAGGGCTTTAGATTTATTAAGGATTGCTGGGGAGTTGAGTGAGAGAGACGGGAAAAATGAGATAGGGGAAGAGTATATTGATTTGGCGAATTTAAAAATAGAAAGGGATAAAATTTTGGATATTGTAGAGGGAGAGCCGAAGCAGTTCCAGTTGGTTTTGTATTCAATTATGAAATTAACAAGAGAGAATAAAGAGTTAGGGAGGTTTTATACAGGGGACGTTTATAATTATTATCAGGATGTTTGTGCGCGGACGAAGACAGATGTTTTAACACAGAGAAGAATCTCTGATATTTTGGCTGAGATAGATATGTTGGGTTTAATTAATGCGAAAGTTGTTTCAAAGGGGCGGCATGGCCGGACTCGTGAAATTAAGTTGTCGGTTCCGAGTAATTTGTTTGATAAAGTTGAGGCTATTTTGGTAGATAGTCTTGGGTTATAAATAAAGTGCTGAGGGCAATTCCCAATGGAATGTAGTCTCCTCGATTTTGAGATGGCAGAAATAGAAATATTGAAGTTGTTTATGAGTAAGGGATTTTTTTTAGATAGGGATGTGTTGGGCGTTTTGTTGATGATGGATGAGCAAAAGATTTTTGATGTTGTTAATAAGTTGGTTGAGAGAGGAGTTAAAGAAAGAGTGATTACTAAAGAAGTGTTTGATGAACACATTAAAAAATTAAGTGTTGATGTTGGGTTGTTGTCTGGGCCGAAGTTTTTATCTAGGAAGATTGAAGTGCGGGATTTTATTCAGCATTTTCGGTCGAGATATGAGATATTGAGAGGAGTGTTGGCGAAGACGGTTGATAATTTAAGTTCGATTCGGAGAATTGGCAGAAGTAGTGGGGTTTATAGTATTGCTGTAATGGTTAATAAAAAGAAAGTGACTAAAAATAAGAATTTGTTGATTGAAGTCGAGGATTTGACTGGGAGGACTATGGTTTTGGTGAATCGAGAACGGGGTGATTTATTTAAGAAGGCGAATGGGTTGATGTTGGATGACATTGTTGCGTTTCGGGTTTCTGGTTCGAGTGATATGTTGTTTTTGAGTGATATTATTTTTCCGGATGTAGGATTAAATAGTGAGAAGTTTGGGGATGTTGATGAGTATATTGCTTTTAGTGGGGATTTTCACGTTGGTTCGAAGAATTTTTTAGAGAGGAATGTTTTGAGATTTGTTGATTGGTTGAATGGCGAGGTGGGGGACGAGAGGCAGAAGGTTATCGCGCGGAAGATTAAGTATTTAGTTTTAGTTGGGGATATAATAGACGGTGTTGGTATTTATTCTGGGCAGGAAAAGTGGTTAGATATTAAGGATATCAGGGGGCAGTATGAAAAAGTTGGTGAGATTTTAAGGAGGATTCGGAAGGATGTTAAGATAATTATGTGTGCTGGGCAACATGATGCTGTTTGGGTTGGTGAGCCGCAGTCGGTTGCCCTAGAGAAATGGGCTGGTGGGTTGTATAAAATAGAGAATTTAAAATTAGTTTCAAATCCAGCTGTGGTTGATATTTTGGGGTTTAAGGTTTTGATGTATCATGGCGCGAGTATTAACGGGTTTATTAATGAGATGGATGATATTAGGGTTGAGTTTGGGCATAAGTCGCCGACGAGAGTTGTGAGAGAAATGTTAAAGCGGAGACATTTGGCGCCGACCCATGGGTTGATGGATTATATTCCATGTGAGGTTGACCCTATGGTTGTTGATGTTGTTCCTGATATAATTGCGACTGGAGATCAGCATCGGGTGGAAGTTGATAGTTATAATAATATTTTAATGGTTGCGGGTTCTTGTTGGCAATCAGTGACTCCGTTTGAGGAGAGGATTGGTAGTGTGCCGGAGCCATGCAGGGTGCCGTTATTCAACTTAAAGACGCGTGAGGTTAAGATTGTTGATTTTAGCGACGATAAAATTAAATTAAGAGAAGGGGCAATTTAATTTGTGAGTTAGGGGTGGATGATGTATAAATGGGATGTTGATGAATATTTTAATATGTTAAATAATGGCGTTAGCCGAGCTTATGAGGTTGCTGGGAGGGCGCGGGCTTTGGGGCTGGATCCTGTTGATAAGGTTGAGGTTTCGTTAGCGGCGACTATGGTCGAAAAGGCCGTGAGGTTGGTTTGTGTTGTTTATCCTGATTTGCCGGTGGATAAGATTGTGAAAAGGATGGAGAAGCTGGAAGTTGAGTATGGGCAGTTGGACACGACTGTAAGTTTTGTAATTGCGCGTGAGATTGCTGAAGAGAAGTTTTGTAAGTTTAGGGATAAGTTGGAGGCGATTGATGCGGGGGTTCGTGTTGGGTTTGCTTATATGACCTTGGGGGTTGTGTCGTCGCCGATCGAGGGATATACTGGTTTGAAATTAGGGAAGACGCGCGACGGGAAGGATTATTTTATTGCGAGTTTTAGCGGGCCGATTCGTTCGGCTGGGACGACTGCGGCGTGTGTTGTATTGATGTTAATTGATTATCTAAGGGATTATTTTGGTTATGCAAAGTATGATGTGAGTGAAGATGAGGTTAAAAGATACGTGGTCGAGAATAAGGATTATCACGAGAGAGTTGCAAATTTGGCATATTTGCCGACGGAGGAAGAGATGGAATTTTTGGCAAGAAGGTTGCCGATTCAGATTGATGGTGAGCCTACGAGTAAGAAAGGGGTTTCTAATTATAGGGATTTGCTTAGGGTTGGGACGAATTTTATTCGAGGGGGGATGTGTTTGATTTTTTCTGAGGGGTTGGCGCAGAAGGCAGAGAAGGCATTAGGACGATTGGGGTCTTGTAAGAAGAATGGGTTGAAGTGTACTGGATTTGATTGGTTGGGAGATTATGTTGTTTTACATAAGAAGCGTGAGACGGGTGAGAGGAGTGTTGAGGCGACTTATATTAAAGATATTGTTGCTGGTCGGCCGGTTTATGGGCATCCTTCGAGGAGTGGAGGGTTTAGGTTAAGATATGGTCGTGGGAGGACTTCGGGATTTAGTGCGGTTTCGGTTCATCCTGCGACGATGGGGATTACAAATGGGTTTTTGTCTCATGGGACGCAGTTGAAGATTGAGAAGCCGACGAAGGGTTGTATTATTACGTCGTGTGATTCGATTGATGGGCCTATTATTAAAATGAAAGATGGGAGCGTTAGGAGGGTTCGGGATTATGAGGAGGCGAAGAGGATTTATTGTGATGTTGAGGAAATTATTTATCTTGGGGATATATTGTTTCCGGTTGGGGATGTAATTGATAGGAATTTTGATTTGTTGAAGCCTGGATATGTTGAGGAATGGTGGGTTGCAGAGACAGGGATTAGTGGTGATATTAGTTTGAATGAAGCTATTAGGATTAGTAAAGAGAAGAGTGTGCCTTTGTATCCTAAATATATTTTTTATTGGAGTCAGATTAGTGTTGGTGATTTTTTGGAGTTGGTTAAGTGGCTGAGTAAGGGCATTTGGAAAGAGGGGAAGTTGTTTTTGCCTTTGGGTGATGAGTTTAAGGATGGGAAGAGGGCATTGGAGATTTTGGGGGTTGAGCATGATGTTGTTGAGGGAGAGGTTGTTGTTGATAAAGATGCGCGGACGTTTTTGGTTAATTTGGGGATTAATGAGATGAGTGAGGGGTGTTTTTTGGATTTGGGTGATATGGATTTTGTGGGGGGAACTACTTTAGAGATTGTGAATAAATTGTGTGAGTTTGAGATTAAAGATAAGGCTGGAACTTTTATTGGTGCGAGAATGGGGCGACCTGAGAAGGCGAAGGCAAGAGATATAACGGGGAGTCCCAATGTTTTGTTTCCTGTTGGTGAGCAAGGGGGGAGGTTGAGAAGTGTGCAGGATGCGGTTAATATTGGTTTTGTAGAGGCTGATTTCCCTGTTTATGTTTGCGAATGCGGCAATGGGGGTATTTATTCTATTTGTGAAAAATGTGGGGTGAAATCTAAAAAGAGTTTTTATTGTAACGGATGTTGTGGGGTTAAAAGAGATTTTTGTAATTTGCATGATAATTGTTTTAGTTTTTATAAAAGAAAAATTAAAATTGGAGATTATTTTGAATCTGCGCGAAAGATGTTGGGGCTTGAGTTGCATGAGGTGCCGCCGTTGGTTAAAGGAGTTCGTGGTATGATTAACAAGGATAAGGATGTTGAAAGTTTGGCGAAAGGAATTTTGAGAGCGAAGTTTGGGCTGTCTGTGAATAAGGATGGGACTGTGAGGTATGATGGGACGGAGATACCATTAACTCATTTTAAGCCTAAAGAAATTGGGACGAGTTTGGAGAGATTGAAAGAATTGGGGTATGATAGGGATATTTATGGGGCGGATTTAGTTGAGGATGGGCAGGTTTTAGAATTGAGGCCGCATGATATAATTTTGCCTGGTGGTGCCGAGGTAGAGGAAGGAGGTGACGAGTTTTTTTTAAAGATTGCTGGGTTTGTCGACGAGGAATTGAAGAAGTTTTATGGGATGGATGGGTTTTATAATTTGAAGAATCGGAATGATTTGGTTGGGGAGTTGGTTGTTTGTATGGCGCCGCATAATTGCGCCGGGGTCGTTGGTCGGGTTGTTGGGTTTTGTGGGATGCAGGGATTGGTTGCTTCTCCTTATATGCATGCGGCGATGCGGCGTGATTGTGATGGGGACGAGGCGGCCGTGATGTTGTTGATGGATGTGTTGTTGAATTTTTCGAGGAAGTTTTTGCCGGGGCATCGCGGGGGGAGTCAAGATGCGCCATTAGTTTTGAATGCAAGGATTCGGGCGAATGAGGTTGATGACCAGATTTTGTTTTTGGAGAGCGGGGGGAAGTATTCTTTGGAGTTTTATATGGCGGCTGAGTTAGGTAAGCATTCGAGTGAGGTTAGGGTTGAGTTGGTTAAGGACAGGATGAAGGCGGGGGTTGAGCCGTTTGTCGGGGCGGGTTTTAGTCATGATATAAGTGATATTAATTTGGGGAATTCGAATGGGGTGTATAAGAGTTTGCCGACGATGAAGGAGAAGGTGGCGGCGCAGATGGAGTTGGTTGGGAAGATTCGGGCGGTTGACGAGGATGATGTTGCGAGGTTGGTTTTGGAGAGGCATTTTATTCGGGATATTCGGGGGAACCTTAGGAAGTTTGGGAGACAGGAGTTTAGGTGTGCGAATTGTAATGAGAAGTTTCGTCGGCCGCCGTTGGCTGGGGTTTGTTATAAATGTAAGGGGAAAATTATTTTTACGATTTCTGAGGGTTCGATAAAAAAGTATTTGCCGATGGCTCGTGGACTTGTTAGGGATTATAATATTCCTACTTATACTAAGGAGGTTTTTGAGTTGTTGGAAGAGTATGTTGAGGGGATTTTTGGGAAGGAATAATAGTATATTTGAGTATATAAATTTTTAAAAATAAATGTAGTGATTATTTTGGATGAGAAAAATTGAGTCTGGATTTTATTTTGTTAAGGATCGAGAGGGAGATTGTCCGAGTTTGGGATTATTGATACAACATCCAGATAATTCTATTTCAATAGAAGATTGTTTTGGAAGGTTTTATGCTTTTGATGATCTTTTAGGTAAAGAAAATGCTACTCCTCTTTCTTTTGATGATGTTAAATCTATAGCGCGTGTACAACTAATGATAGATTTTGTAGATAATGGGTTAAGAAGATTGTCTTCTGGCGGCAAGGACTGATTTATAGTTTTATAATAGTATAATAATAAATTTAAAGGATGATTATTTTTTTATAGCATGGGTTTTGTGCATTTGCATTTGCATACGGAGTATTCGCTTTTAGATGGGGCGACGAAGATTTCGGAGTTGTTTGATTATATTAAGGAGTTGGGGCAGGATGCGGTTGCGATTACGGAGCATGGGAATATGGGGGCGGTGATTAAGAAATATGATTTGGCGAAGAAGGCGGGGGTTAAGTTGATTTTTGGGTTTGAGGCTTATATTACTGAGGATATGAAAGTTAAAGATAAGAGCGTGAAGAGTTATCATTTGAATTTGTTGGCGAAGGATTTTGAAGGTTATAAGAATTTGATAAAGTTGGTTTCGATTGCGAATGGGGAGGGGTTTTATTATCGGGCTCGTCTTGATAAGGAGACTTTGAGAAAATATTCGAGTGGGTTGATTTGTATGAGTGCTTGTATTGCGAATGATGTGGCGCAGGCGGTTATTGACGGAGATGAGAATAGAGCGAAGAAATTGATTGAGGAGTATGTTGATATTTTTGGAAAGGAGAATTTTTATTTGGAGGTTCAGGATCATGGGATTCCGCAAGAGAAAATTGTTAGGAATTTTTATAAAAAGGTTAGCGACGATATTGGGGTGGGGATTGTGGCGACGATTGATTCGCATTTTTTGAAAGAGGAGGATGCTTATGCGCACGAGGTGATGTTAGCTATTCAGACGAACGGTGATATGAACAAAGAAGATAGATTTAAGTTTGATGGGTCGGGATATTGGGTCAAGAGTGAGGAAGAAGTTAGGAAATTATTCCCTGATAATCCGGAATGGGTTGATACGACGGTTGAGGTTGCAAAAAAATGTAATGTTGAATTAGAAATGGGGGCGACGATTTTCCCACATTTTGAATCGCCGGACGGGATGAGTCATAAGGATTATCTGTATAAATTATGCAGGGAAGGGATTGATAGGATTTATGGTGGGAAGGATAATTATAACGAGGCGGTTGCGAGAATGGAGTATGAGTTAGATGTGATTGGGGAGATGGGGTTTGAGGCATATTTTTTGATTGTTGCGGATTTTATTCGGGAGGCGAAGAAGTTTTGTCAGGTTGGGCCAGGAAGGGGGAGTGGTGCGGGGTCGATTGTTTCTTATTCTCTTGGAATTACCCAGTTGGATCCGTTGGAGTTAGGGTTGTTGTTTGAGAGATTTTTGAATCCCGATAGGATTTCATTGCCGGATTTTGATGTTGATTTTGGGGACAAGGATGTTGTGTTGGATTATGTGAGGAAGAAGTATGGCGAGGAGAAGGTTGCGATGATTGGGACTTTTGGGACGATGAGTGCGAAAGCGGTTTTAAAGGATGTGATGAGGGTTTTTCGTGTGCCGTTTGAGGAGGCAAATGCTATAACAAAGTTGGTTAACGAGAAGACTATTCAGGAAAGTTTGGATGCGGAGAGGGATGGAAGGTTGACGGTCGAGGCTGAGCAGTTGCGAGAGTTTAAGAGAAATAATGGGAAAGTTTTTGAGATTGCACAGAGGTTGGAGGGATGTGCTCGGCATAAGGGGGTGCATGCTTGCGGTGTCGTGTGGGGGAAGGATGCAATTAATGAATATGTCCCGACGTATATAAGTCATGGAGATGTGATTACGCAGGTTGAGGGGCCGGATATTGAGAGGTATGGTTTGGTGAAATTTGATATGTTGGGTCTTGAGACTTTGAATATTATTAAGAAAGTTTTGGATGCGATTGGTAAAGATGGGGAGTGGTTGGAAAATATTCCATTGGACGACGATAAAGTTTATGGAATGTTGAGGAAGGCGAAGAGTATAGGGCTTTTCCAGATTGAGAGTGAGGGGATGAGGAAGACATTGAAGTTGATTCAGCCGACTTGCTTTGATGATATTATTGTTATTATTTCGCTGTATCGGCCTGGGCCAATGCAGTATTTGGAGACTTACGCGAATCGGAAGCATGGGAGAGATAGTGTTAGTTATCCACATCCGAATGCTGAGAAAGTTTTGGCACCGACCTATGGGATTATAGTTTATCAGGAGCAGGTTATGCAGTTGTCGAGGGAGTTGGCAGGGTTTAGTGCCGTGGATTCGGATATTTTAAGGAAAGCGATTGGGAAGAAGAAGATGGATTTGATGGAGAAAATGGAGAAGCAGTTTAAGAAGGGATGCGTTGAGATTTCGGGGATGGGTGAAGAGGAGGTTGATAAGTTGTGGGATGATATTGTGAAATTTGCGGCATATTCTTTTAATAAGTCTCATGGGGCGGCGTATGCTTTGATTAGTTATAGGACGGCTTATTTGAAGAGGTATTATCCGATTGAGTTTTATGCTGCGACTATTTCTTCGGCTGTTGGGAATCCGGATAAGTTGGCTTTTTATTTGGAGGCGGCGAGGAGTGAGGGGATTAAGATTTTGCATCCTGATATAAATTCTTCCACTGAAGGTTTTTCAGTGGAAGAATCGCAGGTTGCAGGTCGCAGGTCGCAGGTCGCAGGGTTAAGCTCGGAGAAGGTTATTCGTGTTGGGTTGTCGGGGATTAAGAATGTCGGTGATGAGGCGTTGGCTCGGATTATGGAAGCTCGGCCTTATTCTTCATATCAGGATTTTGTCAATAAGGTTGATTTGTCGAAGGTGAATAAGCGGGTTTGTCATAGTTTGATTGCGGTTGGGTGCTTTGATGAGTTGGGGATTAATCGGGCGAGTTTATTGAAGGTTTATAATGATGTTGTGAAGGAGACGAATTCGGCAGAGAAACAGATGACTTTGTTTGGTGGTGTTGCGAATAAGGTCGAGTATCCGGATTTGCCGCCGATGGCGTTGAAGGATACTTTGGCTTTAGAGTCGGAGCTTTTAGGTGTTTGTGTTTCGGGACATCCGATTGATGCTTATGTTGAGTCGAAGAACGGGGATTGTAGTCCGTTTGATAGCTTGAAGGACGATATGGACACAGAGGTTTTTGGGATAGTGAAAAGGTTTAGCCAGATTGTTACGAAGGGTGGGGAGGAGATGGCGTTTATGGATATTATTGGAAAGAGCGGGGAATTGAAGGTGACGATTTTTCCTCGTGATTATCTTGAGTGTTTTGGTGATGGTGTTGTTAGTGAGGGGGATGGGGTGAGGGTTGCTGGGAAGTTTAAGGAGAGTGAAGAATTTGGGGACGCGTTTATTGCGAAATCTGTTTTGGTTTGTGAGGCGGTTTAGAGTTATTTTAATTTAACAGCTGTTCCATAAACCAACATCTCGGCTGCGCCGGTCATAATCATTGAGGTTGAATATCGGATTCCTACTATCGCGTCGGCGCCCATTTTGATTGCGTCGTTGACCATTCGGTTGAATGCTTCTTCTCGTGATTGAGTTGTCATTTGGGTGTAGGATTTTATTTCGCCACCGACGAGGTTTTTGAATCCTGCGGCGATGTCTCGTCCGACGTGTCTTGCCCGGATTGTGTTGCCTTTTGCGACGCCGAGAATTTTAATAATTTTCTTTCCCGGGATTTCCATTGTTGTTGTGATTAGTTCTTTCATGTTAAATGCTGGATTTCTTTGTTTTAATATCTTTTCTTTGTTCTATTCTGTTTTCTTCTTTATTGAGGACTATTATTGTTATTCCGAGTGCTGTTATTATTAGGGTGTAGATTAAGAGGAAGAGCGGGGCGTCTTCGCTTGTGATTACTTTTAGAGAAAGCCATACTCCCAAGATTATTATTGCCGTTCCTATGATTATGTTTTCTTTTGCCATGATGTGATTAGTTTAATGAGGTTTATATATTTTTAGAGGGGGAGGTAGAAAATTATTGTTGGGATTATGATTGCGCCCATTAAAAATGAACGACGGGTTTGAAATTCGATGCAAGTTAATCCGATTATTGTTGCGACAGCGAGGGTGATTATTCCTAATGTTCCTGTTAGTAGAAATATTATTATGATTAGGAAGATTAGGATTGTTGCGGAGATTTTTGTGTAGGGGATTTTGTGGATGTTTTTGGCGATGATTTTTGAGATTGTGAGGGTGATTGGGATTGCGATGATTGTTGCTAGGAGGATTGTTGTTAGGATTGTGATTAGGTGGGTGGTTGTGAGTTTGGTGATTTGGTAGAGGGCGAAGGCTGCGCCGGTTCGGGATTTTTGGAAGAGGAAGAGGGTGACGAATGAGATTGACATGACGATTGTGTTGATTGAGCCGAGGAGGACGAGGAATTGTTCGCGGGTTAGTTTGCCGGTGATTTCGGAGCCGATGATTGCGGCTTGGGATGAGCCGAGCCCAGGGAAGAATGAGCAAATTGGGGAGACGAGGATGGTTGCGAGGGTTGGTTTGATTAGTTGTTTTTTGTTGAGGTTGAGTTTTTCGATTGTTTGTTTTGGGATAATTGTTTTTGATTTGATTGAGTGGATTATTGTTGATGTTCCAAATAGGCCGGTGAGGAGTGGGAGGAGGGGTTGTTTGATGTCGAGGTTTAGGGTTGATAGTCCGGCGAAACCGGCGAGGAGGAATATAATGATTGCTTTTGTTTTGGATTGTTTTTCGGAGTAGATTAAGAAGATGACTGCCCAAATTAGGATGAATGCCATCATGCGTTGGAGGAATGGGAAGATTTTTGGGATGATGAGGATGAAGGTTGGGATGATGAGGATTAGCGAGGCTGTTGCGATGATTGAGCCGAGGAGAGTGAGTTTGACGGCATGGTGTCCGCGGCCGAAAAGGAGTAGTTCGTGTCCAGGAAGAGTTCCGAGTCCGGTGTCTTCGTCTGGGGCGCCGAGAAAAATTGCGGGGATAAAGTCGAGAAAGGTGTGGGTGATTGCCATTGCGGTTATGAATATTAGAAGGTAGGGGATAGGCAGTAGGAGGAAGGTTGGGATAGAGAGGAGGAAGATGGCGACGAGGTTTATGTGGATGCCGGGGGTGAGGCCTGTAAAGGTCCCGGCTAGGATTCCAAGGAGGAGTGGGAAGATTAGGTTGAGCATATTAATTTGTCTATGATTATTTGTTCTTTGTTTTTGTAGGTGTCCTGTTTTCCTTGGAATTTTATTGTGTCGCCTTTTGATAGGTTGATGTATTGGGCGTCGAATAGGATTAGTTCGGTTGTTTCGTTTTCGAGTTGGATTGTTATTTTGTTATTTGAGGATTGGATGGATTCGATTGTGCCGGTTTGGGTTTGTTTTGTGGTTTGGGCAAGGAGGATTAGGAGGAGAGCGGCGAGTAAAGATATTATGAAGATTGTTTTTTGGAAATTCATTGTCGGTGGAGTGTATAGATTTTTAAATATGTGTTGATTGAATTTCAATCGTGTCTTTGTCTTTGAGTAGATGGTCGGGCCCGATTGTTTGTCCGCTGAATTTTGATGAGGGGCCCCAGATTCTTGCGCGTTTGATTTTTTTTGACATTCCTTTTAGAATTTTTTCTGCGGCGTCTTTTAGGGTTGAATTTTGTTTTAGTATCATTGGTTCTTTGCTTGGGGATTTTTTTGGTTCTTTGGTGTAGATGCGTATGATCGGGAATGTGTTGAAGATTTTTTGTTTGAGTTCTTGTAGTTTTGTTTCGGTTGGGTTTTGCGAGAAGAAGATGTAGTTGTATTTTTTGTATTTTGATTTTAGGGTTGCTTCGATTTTTCTTTTTTCATTTTCTGAGAAGGTGTCTTCTTTGTTGAAGATTAAAATTATTTTTGCTTTGCTTTGGTGCAGGTGTTGTTCGGTTTTTTGGATTTGTTCGAGGTTGTCGATGACGAGAAGGAGTGTGTCGGTTGAGTTTATGAGTGATTTGTCGTGGCTTGGGAAAGAGGGGGCGTCGATGATTTGGATTGAGGTGTCTTCGAATTTAAATGTGCCGAGTTGTGGTGCGTAGGTTGTGAATGGGTGAGGAGATATTTTTGGGTTTAGGTTTGTGAGGGTTTTGAAAATTGTTGATTTGCCGGTGTTTGGGAATCCGACGAGGATGCATTGTATGTTGGATTTTTTGATTCCCTGATGGGATGACTTTCCCGATTTTTTTTGTTTGATTAAATTTGATTTTAGTTTTTTTAATCTTGTTGTGAGATTGCGGAGCATGTTCTCGGAGGATTTGTGTTTTGGGCATTCTTTAATCATTATTTCTAAACATGTGATTCGTTCTTCGTCGGTTGTTGCCTGGTAGAATTTTTGTTCAGCTTGTTTGTAGAAAGGGGATTGGTTTGTCGATGCCATAAAGTTATAAAGTAAAGTGGTTTAATTAATTTATGAAGTTGGTGATTTTAGTTTTTGTGGTTTTGATGCTTGGTGTTTTTTGTTGTGCTGAGATTGGGGACGAGTGGGATAGTTTTGGTGGGAATGATTCTGGGGATTTTTCGGTTGGAGCAAATATTAAAAATGAAAGTTCGGATATGAGCGTGGTTAGTGGTAATGGTGTGGAGAAGAATTATACTTTGGAGTTTTATGTTGCTTTGGGAATTGGGGTTGTTGGTTTTTTGATTATTGCGGTTTTTGTGTATTTTTTTTTGAGGAAACCAAAGAATAAGTGGGAGAGGAAAGCTATTAAATAGATTTTTATTTGGATTTTTATGAAATTGGCGGTTTTGTTTTCTGGTGGGAAAGATTCTTGTTTAGCTTTACATAAGGTTTTGGCAGAGGGGCATGAGGTTATTTATTTGTTGAGTATTTTGCCGATGAGAGAGGATAGTTTTATGTTTCATAAGCCATTTGTTAATTTATTAAGAAGGCAGGCGGAAGAGTTGGGAATTGAGTTGATTGTTGGTGGGAGCGATGGGAAGAAAGAGGAGGAACTGGTGGATTTAAAGAAGTTGATTGGTCGTGTTAATGAAGATGTTGAAGGGATTGTTGTTGGCGGGATTGCGAGTTTGTATCAGGGGAAGAGGGTTAAGAGGATTTGTGATGAGTTGGGGTTGGAATTTGTTGCGCCGTTGTGGGATTATTCGCCGGATGATGTTTGGAAAGATTTATTAAAAGATGGTTTTGAGGTGGTGATGACGAGGATTGCTTGTGATGGGATTGGGGAAGAGTGGATTGGGAGAGTGATTGATGGAAAGAATTTTGACAAGTTGAACGATTTGGCTGAGGAGTATAAATTTAGGGTTGATTTTGAGGGTGGTGAAGCAGAGACTGCTGTTTTGAATATGCCTGAGTTTAAAGAGGAGATTGAGATTGATTTTGATATTGAGAGCGATGGAGAGTATAGACATTTAATGAAGAGGGTAAGGGTGAGATGAGTTTGGTTGATGATGTTAAAAAGAAGAAAGAGTTTTCTGGGTTGTCTGATTCGATTGTTTCGCGTGCGTTGGATTTGTCTGATGGAGATATTAAAAAATCTCGGGCTTTGTTGCGGAAATATTTTGGGGTGTTTTTGACGAATAGAGTTTTACGTTTCGCGAAGTCGCGAATAACAAGTCGCGGGTCGCAGAATATATTGGGGATGCATATGTCTTCGAGAAAGAGGGATTATGAAAGGTTTTATGGGGATATTTTTTCGGTGATTGGGGGGGTTGGGTCGGTGATTGATTTGGGATGTGGTGTTAATGAGTTTAGTCATAAATATTTACCGAGGGGGATTTCTTATGTTGGGGTTGAGGCGGTTGGGCAGTTGGTTGAGTTAGGGAATAATTATTTTAAGAAAGAGGATTATAATGGCAGGATTGTTCATTTGGATTTGTTTGATGTTGAAAAAGTTGTTGATTTATTGATAGGCGCCGAGAAACCGAGAGTTGTTTTTATGTTTCAGGTTGTTGATGCCTTGGAAAATTTTGAAAGGAATTTTTCCAAGAGGTTTATTTTGGGAATTGCCAAGGAATGTGAGTGGATTGTTTTGACTTTGCCGACCGAAAGTTTAGGTGGGCGGAAGAAGTTTGTGGTTCAAAGAAAATGGATGTTGGATTTTTTGTCCTCATTGGACGACTTTGGTGGGGTTGATAAGAATTTTTCGATTAAAGGGAGTTTCGCGAGTAAGGGAGAGAAAATTATAATATTAAAAAATAAAAAATAATGTGTTCGTTTATTTCTTGCTTGTGTTGATTACTGCTTTGATAGATACTACTAATGCTGCGGCAGCGACGAATGCTATGAAGTTACCGAGTATGTCTTGTAGGTATCCAACTGGCGTTACAAGTAGTCCGATTGAGAGAGCTCCCGAACTGGCCATTCCGACCATAAGTAATGCGATTACAGCAACTAGAAATCCGGTGGTATTCTTTTTGTCAATATTAAGTAGCCCGACGATTAATCCTAATATGAATAGTATCAGTAGGATTGTTGCCGTGGAAACTGTTGTGACAAATGCGGCAAGTATTGCGACAACTATACCTATGACGAATGCCCATTTTCCGATTAAGTCTAATTCCATGTTATACCTCTTTTTAGTTGTGATTTTAAGGAGAAAGGTATTTAAGTAGCTTGCGTTTTTTGGATTTATGAAATTTAAAAAAGTAAAATTGGAAAAAGTAACATCCAATGATGTTTCATGCTCGCGATTTCAGAGGATGAAATTGCGAAATGGATTAACTATCTTGCACGAAAAGAGAGATGTGCCCGTGACGACTGTAATGTTGGCGACGAAGTATGGGTCGATATATGAATCAGTGGAGGAGAAAGGGATTGCACATTTTATTGAGCATCTTTGTTTTAAGGGGACGGAGAAGAGGAGTGTTAAGCAAATTGCCGACGAGGTTGAGAAAGTGGGTGGGGTTTTGAATGCGTTTACTGGCGAGGAGGTTACTGCTTATCATGTGAAGTTGCCGTCGGAGCATTTGAGTATTGCGATGGATGTTATTTTTGATGTTTTTTTTAATGCGTCGTTTCCAGAGGAGGAGGTTAAGAAAGAGGCGAACGTAATTTGTGAAGAGATTAAGATGTATCACGATAATCCGATGGCATATGTGCTTAATAAGATTAAGACTAATTTATATTATGGTGCGGCTGGGATGTTTGTGGCTGGGACTGAGGAAAATGTTAAAGGGATGACGCGGGAGCAATTGTTTAATCGGCATCGTGAAGTTTATATTCCTTCAAATGCGGTTCTTTGTGTCGTCGGTAATAATAACTTTGAAGAAATTCTTCAAATTGCTTCAAAGTTGTCGCAGGTCGCAGGTCGCAGATCGCAGGTCGCAGGTCGCGACGTGGAGATTAAAAAAAGAGCCATTAAAGATTTAGAAAAGAGGAAGGGGGTTCAACAGACGAATCTTGCGATTGGTTTTCATTTTCCGTGTTCGTCCGAGAGGGAGAGATATGTGGCTGAGGTTTTTTCCGCCATGTTAGGCGAGGGGATGTCGTCGAAGTTGTTTAGTGAGGTTCGGGAGAAAAGGGGGCTGGTTTATGGAGTTAAGACGGATTTGGATTTAGGGAAGAATTATGGGTATATGGTTATTTGGGCTGGGACTGATTCCTCGAATGTAAAGGAAGTTGTTGATATTTGTTTAAGGGAGTTTGGGAATATGGGTGGGATTAGCGAGGAGGAATTGGCTGAGGCCAAGGTTCAGGTTATTGGGAATCGGCAGGTTGAGTCGGAGGGGTCAAATGAGACGGCTGTTAATTTAATTATGGAAGAGTTGTCTGGAGATGCCGAGGATTATTATGATTATGAGAAGAAGATTGATGCTGTGACTTTGGGTGATATTAAGAAGTTGGCTGGGATTTCTGAGTATGGTAGTTTTAGTTTGGGACCGTAAATAGCTGTTAGCTATTAGATGTTGGCGAATAGTTTAAATAGTTTGGTTTGGTTTGATATTTATGAAAAGAGGGATGACGTTTCGCGA
>CAZUXN010000005.1:0-38721 GCA_964624735.1 Candidatus Woesearchaeota archaeon
TATATCCTAACTGACCAGCAGCTAGAGTATCATATCCCGCAGTTCCATCAGCATAAGTACATGCCTCAGCAGCAGTTTTAGCAGTCATACTAACCGCAGAGTAATTATATGCAGTAGTATTTATCCAAGGTAATTGAACCTCAAGACCTTCAACAGAATATAATCTATCGAAATTACTATTTGCGCCAGCAGTAAGGATAACACTAGAATCAGTTTCATTACTTACCGTAGTAGCAGTAAAGATAGCGTTCCCAATTGAAACATCTTCACTCGAATTAACAGCAGTATCAGCATTTACCCAACCGGCATCTGTCTTATACTCAAAGTCAACAACAGCATCTGGCCAATCATCATCATTCCAATTAGTCGCTCTAACAAGGTAAGATTCAGCATCATCACCACTCATATACGAAAGTACAAAGTAGTCATTAATATTGTCCGTAAAGTTCAACGTATCTCCAGGTCCAGCAGTTGCTAACAAGTTATTAGAATCCCTACCTATTAAAGTAAAGTTCGTATTATTCGAGTAAAGCAAATTTATTGTCTCAGTAACATCTTGTAGCGGAAAATTCTGTAAAACAAGATTATCATTCCCATCAGCCTTTACAACAATCTCTTCTTCCGCAGGATAATTTAATCCTCCAAAAGCAACAGAAATCGTTTCAAATCCAGGCATAGTGATAGAACTATCTTCAGTTACGAATCCTTCGCCATCCATATTCCAAGTTAAGACAACCGTATTCAACTCTTCAGGTGTAGCACCAGTACTTGTAATAGTAACATCTAAATTATCGATGTCCTTTTCGTTCATTTCAACTTCTTTAGCAGTCTCTAGAACTAACTTACCATTTCCAATACTAAATTCTACCTTACTTATACCAGTGTCTTTCGAAGTATACAATACTTCTCTAACACCAACATAGGCACCATCTTTCAACTTCTGTGTCCCTCCATTAGCCAAACTATTTGTAGTTTCACCATTAATAACCAACTTAACGGTTGAAGTACTGCTAATAAAGTTAACAGAAACATCATATGACTTTCCACCAGCAGTTATTGTCTTAGTTTCACCTTCTGAAACCATTGCAGAATCAGCAGAATCAAGCAAAGTTATTGTATCGTTACCCGAAGTAGACAAAACATAATAATCTTTACCCATGATAGTTAAATCAGTACCAACAAGGTCTTCCCAATCTGGATTTTCAGTAAAATCCAAAGTATAGGTCAGAACATGCTCGTTATCTGCGTAATGGAATCCTACTGTCGGAGTATCTCTCTTGTAATCATCATCGTCAAACATTTCCAATGTCTTATTCGCCATTGTAACTGTTTGCTTAAAATCAAACTCAAGATTATCATCATCAGTATAAACACCATCAGCTAAAAGCGTTGGCAAATCTTTATCATCAAGACTTGTAGAAACAACATCCAATATAGAATCACCCAAGTGAAATTTCGTAGATGTCTTTTCAATCTTATAAGAATCACCATCTCCAATCACAACAGTTCCACCAGCAGCATTAGCATCCAAATTGGAAGCAATACTAGCAGCAGCAATATTGTCAGATGGAGCCGCATTGGCACCAACAACAATAGCCGTGTTACTTGTAAAAGGAGATGGATAAGAAGCAGCCGAAGCCACGCCTACAGTCATTCCAATCAAAGCAGCACTTCCCAAAATCGTCATAGCTTTTCTAAATATATTTTTCATTATTTTAAACCTCCTTTCAGCACTATTAGCTTAGCCGCCTTGTTCAAGGCCTCGCGAAAGCGAGTTCAGTTCTAATAGCCTGGCCGGAAAAGTTTTCGCCCTTCTTTTCTTGTTGTAATAATTTCTTATTACAACGAAAGTTAAACTTTCAAAGTGTAAAAACTTTTTTCCTTATAACTAGGGAGCGTTATAAGTTGTCATCACTAGGTCCCTATATGTACACTGACTAGTCAACGCATCATTGATAAACAACAACGCCTTAATCAAACAAAGAATTTTCCCTATATAAAGCTTACCCCCTCGCTATTTCAAAATATACCCCAAAAACACCAATTTTACACAGTTTACTTATAAAACTTTCGCTATCACACAAAAAAACAACACTTTCAAAGTGACTTCGATGCCAACAATTTTAACAAGATAAATATATAAGGCAAAAAATTACCCATATCGCAAAAACATAATGTTTATATATCTAAATAAATTAACCATATATACAAATGGCCCAAAAAAATAGAACAAAAATAAGATATGTTGATGTAAATGTAAACAAAGAAAATTTCGTCTCAAAATTAGTCGGAGCAAAAAAGCCTCACGATTTCTCGGACATAAAATTATTAAGAAGCATACTAAGTAACGAAAAAGCCAGAATATTATACATTCTAAAAAACCAAAATCCAAAATCAATCTATGCTCTCGCAAAACTCTTGGGTCGCGACTTCAAATCCGTAAGAGAAGACATCAAAGTATTAGAAAGATTTGGCTTCATCGAATTCCACGCAGAAAAAACCGGCAAAAGAGAATCCCTGATGCCAGTATTGGTAATAGATAAGTTACAAATAATTATAGATATATGATTTTTTAATCTCTAATCCCTAACCTCTAACCCCTCATCCGCATACTTTCATCCTAATAACTAAACTTTCAGAACCAGAAACAATTTTCCTTTGTGCCGCGGATACGTCTCCAATACAATTCCCCTCCGAAATCTTCAAAAGCCC
This sequence comes from Candidatus Woesearchaeota archaeon, assembly GCA_964624735.1. Classification (GTDB taxonomy): domain Archaea; phylum Nanobdellota; class Nanobdellia; order Pacearchaeales; family GW2011-AR1; genus JAGVXH01. Next base: position 2,713 of record CAZUXN010000005.1, read on the forward strand.
CTCGCCGTCATTCACAAAAAAATCCAACTCGTAAAAACCAACACTCGCATCACTCTCCATCAAATCCCCAAGCACGGAACTCAAACTCTCATTCAAATAATAACAAGCTGACACGCCCAAATTCTTACATCTATCACCCAAATAACAACTCTTGAACAAATCCTCAAAGTTATCATAATCCGGCTCATAAACAATAGCACATTCAGTTGTATACTTCATCAACGCGTCCAAAACATTCCCAACAACAATACTATCTTCATCAACCGCCGAACTCCTCAACGAAATCACCAAAAAAACCATCAACCCAACAACAACAAGCACAACTATCAAAACGAACCCAACAATTTCCTGTTGCCCTTTCTTTTCTTTTTTCATATTTTATTTATCTTTTAGTTACCCAAGCCACGCGACGAAGTCGCAACCCTCGTTTCGCAAAGCGAAACAACTATTAAGCACAAAATGCTCAACTATCGGCAACAAAGTCACCTACTTTCCTACGTCCACGACGCCTACCACAAGTTTCCCAATCTCACATCTACCATTTGCCATACCTTTAACCCTTTCGCAAATCGCAACATAAGTCGAATAAGTCTTCACGTCACCTTGCCCATTATCCCAAATCTCATAATAATTACAATCAACCGACGGGCATTCTTTAACTTCATCAAACCTCGGATAAACTTTATACACTCCAACCGATGCAACCGGCCAAAACAAATCATAATTCCTCCCAAACTCGCCAGACATAATCCTCAATTTATCCTCATCAAAACTCATCGACCAAGTCGAATCATAATTCAACTCAGACATATCAGCAATAACCTTCAACGACGAAATTGCTTGCTCCTTTTGTAATCGCTCAGCGCCACCCTTCACATCCTTAAGCACAATCCCTAAAAAAAACAACCCAACCAAAACAAAAAAGAAAAACACAGCTACAATCATAACCGCCATCTGCTGAATCTTCATCTGCCCCTTCACCACATTCCGCATAATTTCTCCCCTTTATTTTTTCTATCAATCACATTAGCCATCGTCCTCAGCGACGCCAAATCATTAATACTCGCGTTACCAACCATCGCTCCCCAAACAATCAAATCCGGCTTCAAATTTGTATTGCAATTCCTCGCGTCCATCAAATCCGCTTTACCAACAAACTCCTCTGCAATCTTCCCAGCCCGATACAACAACCGCCGAACATTACAATCATAAATTCCCTTGTCCGAAAAAATCGCTCCATACAGCAAATTCCCAACATACCTCATATCAATCCCATTTTTAACAACAACCCCCTCATCATAAACCGAATCACACCCACTCAAACAAGACCCATAAACCATCACGTCACAATTATCACCAGAACCAAAACAAACTCTAACAGCGTCGGCAACACTACAGTTATCAACTTCAATATTCGGAACACTCAAGCCAAGAAACCCATCAGGCATATTAACAAAACAATAATCGTCAGGCGTCAAAAAAATCAAATCAGAAACCTCATACGGAAAATCAAACGATTTCGAAAAAACATAATAATCCAAACCAGACGCAATATCCGACGAAAAAATATACTTATTATGAATCGAAGTAGCACCCCCCGGCAAATTCCATTCCTCTCCAATCCCAGACCACGTCGCCACAGAAATATCATTCTTCCCAAATTCTCCATCAAAACAAACATTATTTACCCGAGTCTCCTGCTGAAACAAAATCTTCCCAAACGAACCCTCGGCAAACCCAGCCTGCAACGGGTCGGTAATAATCGCAATACTCTTCGCCACCTCACTATCACTTTGAAATCTCATAGTATCCCCAAATCTCAACGCTCCATAAATTGCCAAAAACAAAATCGCCCCACCAGCAACTATCGCGAACAACCAAACAAAATTAAATTGCCCCCTTTTCATCCAAATACTACACAAGCAGTTTTTTTAAAAGCTTCCTTGCCGTCTTCAGTTGCCAAGTCTGCAAAATAAAATTTTAGGCGTAGGTTTCCACCTGCGGACGACGCCGTTAAAAAATTTTGTTTTGCATTAATACGATATTTCAAATTTTATTTTCTAATAAAAAATGAAATTTGAAAGAATCGCAAACTAAGGAGACTACTTGTAGAGGACATTAGGTTACGTCGAAACCCAAACCAATTTATCATAAAACCCTTTCTTAATAACAAACCCATCTTTAACGTCAACACAATAAGGATTAGAAGTCGCAGTAATCTTCGAAACATTAATCCCATCAATCAACTTCCATTCCATTTTCTGCGCATACTCAGGCGGCACCAAAAAAACATTCGCCTCATAAATATCATAATCCCGAATCGCATCATACTCAGCTCCAGAATTCGTTATTTCGACCGACAAATTAGCAAAGCAAACACTCTCAATCCCCGACGGCAAATCAATCTTAAAAGAACTCTCCTCAAACTGTCCCCTCATCGCATCATCAACAGCGTCCTGAAACTCCCGATAAAACATCCCAACACTCGAACTCCGCCCAATATCCAAAAAATATCCAACCGCGATAAACGCAATCACAACAAAAACAACTATCAAAAAAATCGCAAAGATAATCCCAAACGGCATCCCCATCGTCTGTTGCCCACGTTTCAACCTCATAAAAATTTAAATTCAACCAGATATATAAAACTTTACAAATTTAAAATTGCACAGCAACAGCAGCAGTCACCAACCCACTCCCGAAACTTGTCATAATAACTTTAGAATTCTTTTTAACAACGCCTTTTCTAATCGCATCATCCAAAGCAACAAGGCACGTCGCCGCAGACATATTCCCAATCCTCCCAATATTTCTATAAACAACAGCCCCATCTCGAGAAACCCTTCTTTCTATCCCATCTAAAATCCGCCCATTTGCCTGATGCGCAATATAAACATCAGCCTTTTCCCACCCAACGTTCTTTTTCAATTCTTTTGCAGAATCCACCATTCTCCTAATGGCTTCCATCAAGACCTTATTCCCGTCAGGCATTCTCAAAAAACCACCAGCGTCACGAGTTATCAATTCACTATTCCCATTATAAGGGTCACTAATTGAATATTCCCCAATAATTCCTCTATGGTCTTCGCTAGGAGTCAAAACAACTGCCCCAGCCCCAGCCCCAAACAAAAAAAGATTTCTATCATCTTTTTGCACCATCCCAGAAATATCTTCCGAAGCAACAACTAAATAATTTCCAAGACGCCTAAAAACTCTTGAATTAGCATAAATCATTCCCGCAACCGAACCCGCACAAGCCACCGTAATATCCACAGCCTCACACGGAATTTTAACATCATAATGTTCACCCAAATTTTTTTGTATCTTGCAAACTCCACTCGGAACATTATTTCTCTCGCCAACCGTAGCTAAAATTATTCCTACCAAACTATCAGACCTAATCCCAGAATTATCAATCGCCTTAATCGCAGCAAGCGTCCCCATACTCGACGGTGTCTCTCCTTCCCCAGCATAATGTCTTTCCAGAATTCCACACAAATCAAAAATCCCCTCAGAAGTTAGCTCTTTCCCCTCTCCACATCTTTTCCCAAAAATATTATAAGGATAAAATTTCCTCCCTTCAAAAAAATCATTCCCCACAACCTTCTCAGGCAAATAAGTCCCGGTCCCAGCAACCCTCAATCGAACATCGTCCATAAACACAAATCATCAAACTTCTATATAAGCATTATTATACTACAAAAAATTCCTACTCGGCTTCACCACAACAGAGCAATCAGCGTCCTCATTTCTAAACGCGTCCCTACATTTGATATAATAAGTCTTCTGATTATTCCATTCCACAACATGCACCGTCGAATTCGCGTAAGGCATTTTGGTCCCTTCATCAAAACTAAAATCACAGTTATCCAAGCTATAAGCACACTCACTATTTCTTACCGTTACAATTTTCAACATCCGGTCTTCCTCGTAAATTCTTGCAACAACCGGCGCACTCGTGTCAATATCCAAATCGAAGACAACACTATCTTCAACCAAATTTCCGCCCTCGTCGACACACTTTACAAAATACTCATGTTTCCCAGCAGTCAAGCTCAATTTCTGTGTATGAATCCCATCGACGCTATCAGTATCGTAAAACATAATATAATCATCAATATCACCAGTCGACGAATACTGACAAACAGCCCGCCCGTTATTGCAACCAAACAAAGTCTCGACATATAACTCAACCGGCGCCGGACTAACTCCACCAAAAATCGTCTCATTCGGCCTCAAATTTTTCATCTTCAATCCAGTACTGCCAATCAAACTAAACACAAAACTCTGCTTCATCTCATTCCTATTAACTTCAACATCACCAGGCCTATCTTTACACCTAATATAATATATACTCTCCGTCCTCGATATCCCAGTCAAATTAGCAACACAACTAAACAACTGCGCCGCATTCGCCTGATACAAAGCCCCAGCACAACTCATCCCATTAATCATATTATCATAATCCTGGTCATCAACACTCCACCTACAATCCGCCGGTTCATTGGTATAAAATTCAACTACAGCACTATTAACATTTTCAGCAACACACCCACCGTTAATAACAGAAGTCGCCTCAATCTTCGGCGCAGTATTATCCGGCGTCGGGTCAACACACAATTTCACAGCATACTCAGCCTCGTTCGCATTCCCATTTTTATCCTGGCACCTGATAAAGAAAATCAAATCCTTCCCGTTCTCCAAAACCAGCGACGAATTCTTAATCGCTTCAGCGCTCGGCAACGAAAACCTCTCGGTATGATTATAAGCAAACAAATTACTCCCGCCAACATAAGCACTCATCTCATCAAAACTTTCACTATGCTCAAAATCAATCTTACACTGCGCCGGCTCGTCGGCAATCAATCCAAACTCCAACGGCGTAAACGCTTTCAAACATCCATCACTCGAATTTAAATTCACAATCCCAAACCCAGGCCCCGGCGGCGAAGCCCGAACATTAACATAACTATGCCCAGCACTCAACGCCTCAGTCCATGGCCGAACAACCGGCGGCACAACATCACGCGGATTAACATTCACGCACCTCTCCTCATTAGTCCCCTTATTCACAATCTCACAATTCTGCCCCAATGCTTTACAACGATACTCAGAACACGGCAAATTATCATCATTACAAATCTCACAATCATTCCCGCCCGTCGGTGCCTGCCAATCCAAACAATCAAAAGTCACAACCTCAACCTCAACATCCTTATACATTACAACAAAAATAATTCCTCCAATCAGGAAACCAGACAACACCGGATTATTACTCAAAAACGGAATCTTCCCAGTCTTCCATACACTTAAAGCCTTATACGAACCAAACCCAGCCGCCAGCGACGTCGACAAAGCCCTAGTATTTGTTTCACTCATCCCAAACAAACCACCAATCAACATCCCCGCCATATAAGCAATCCCCGCCCATTGAAGACCAGTAAGTAAAGCATCAATCCCACTTCCAGCAACTTGCCAGCCAGCAACCTCAGTGCCCTCAACACCCTCAGTCCCAGGCGCATAATATTTACCTTCAGAAACAATAGTTCCTTTCTTATACCCGGTTCCAAAAAAATTAGATAAAGCGCTAGAGCCAGGCTTCACAGGAGTCGGAGTTGAAGATGGAGTAATTGGCTCATTAGCCCCAACAAACTCAACACTCCCAATTAAAAACGAAAACGAAAATACCGACAAAATAATCAAACTTAACTCAACACCACAAACAAATTTTTTATCAAAGTTCCCCCGTCTTTTTTCCATAAACAAAACAACCATCCATTATTTATAAATTCTTGTCTTTCGTAAGAATGTTTAATCATCAGAATAATAATACTTACTTAGGATTTCTTTCGATAGTTAAAGTTTTTTTAAAAAATTTAGGACGGAATTTACCCATCTGTACGTGGATAGTATACTCTCCCGGACTTTCCTTACTTATATGGTTTAATGCTTCTAAGGCATCAGTCATTTTATTGGATCCGCTTGCAGTATAAAGAGCGTAATTTTCATGAGTACTACAACTAACCCTCTTCCCTTCAGAATTCAAAACATAAAATGTATAAGTATTACGCACCGGTACTCTTGATGCATCAAGCGAAACCATCAACCCATATTTATCCATGTTCACGGAGCCCCCATCTTCAACTTCACCAACAATTTCTCCATTGTCTAATTTCTTATTTCCATTAAAATCCTTCCAATATCGAACAGCCAATTGTCTTTCTATGGGCTCTGCAGGTTGCCCCCCAACAGCTTCACTTCTCCCCTTATCTTTTCCATAATAATATCCAGCAACGCCAGTCAAAGCAGGAGCGCACCCACTCGTACCAACCAAACCAGCAACAGCACCAGCTCCCAAAATAACTTTACCAACAAGTCCTAATCTCTTCCCTTTAACCATAAATAATTAACACAACAAGAATTTATAAACCTTTCCTTTGTCACCATTCTACAGTAAGACAGATCACCCCAAAACCTTCTCAACCAATTCAACAATCCTCCCCGTAAATCCCCCACGAATTATATTAATATTATTAGGCGAGAACTCCCTTTTCGCTCCATTAACTTTCCAATCATAACCATCATCAGTATATACTCCCTGATAATTTACATAACCACCGCAATCCCCAAGAGCAGCACAAACTCTATTCGCGCTCAAAGCCCAATCTTCATCCAAACACTCCTTCCCCTCAACAATCTTCTCTCCTCCAATCAAACCCTTTTCCTTAACAACAACACACTTAGCATTCGCAATACCACAATTCTGCTGAGCAGTCTCGCCCCAAAATTTCAATCCCGGCGGAAAACTCGGAACACAAATACCACCCTGTCTATTACTAACAGTCTCCTCTATCTCGTCGTCACTACTCGCATATCCAGTTATCGGCGCCACAACATTCCCAGTTCCAAACCCGCCACTCACAGTCGGATTATTAAAAGCAGTTGCCCCACTCGGATTAGTAAACACTCCGCTCTGTGTCCCCCCACCAATATTCATCCCAGTCACTGTCGGCACCCAAATACAATCCCTCTTGTCAATATTCAAACAATCATCTTCCTCAGTCTGTAAAACACAATCCTGCCACCTATTAACTCGACAAGCCGCCACTCCAAATTCACCAGCACTCGTCGGAATCGAATCCTCCAAACAAATCTCATTCCTAAAATCTTCACACGGCTCAACTATAACTTCACCATCAACACAAATTTCCCTAAAATACCTCGACCCAACAGTGTCTTGCCCATTACCCAAAAGCGAAGCGCCCGAATACCCAATACCTCCGGAAGCTCCACTTCCAGAAACACACCACGACTCTCCATTCACCCTCGCATCCCCATTCCTATCCTTGCACTCAGTCCTCCGACAATAATTATCCCCAAAACTCGGACCACCAATATAACCATCCCACTCAGAACATCTCGACCCAAGCAAATAGTCACAATTCCCACAATTAATAGCCGACCCATCATTAGCTTTACAAACACTATCTTCATCCAAAACTTTTCCCGAATTCCAACTCTTCGCTTTATCACCAGAATAAACATTCTCTCTATTCCCACAAGAATCAACCCAATAAACATCACCCTTATAACAAGTCGTCGAAGTCTGCTTCGCACAAGCCGTATTTAATTCCTCAGCCGAACAAAGATAATCCTCATAAAAAGTTTTATCACTCGACAAAGCAACTTTACTTCCATTAACGGTCTCAACCTTATCTCCAGCCCCGCAATCACTCCTCGTCGTAAACTCGCAAACCCTTTCAAAATCTTTTTCATAAACACAAGCTCCAACATCCTGAGCCTGCGCCGTCGCGATACAAGAAACCTCATCAGTTATGCCAGTCCTATAATCATTACTAACGCCAAACAGCGTCGACAATCTCTTGCATCTAACCAACGGAACAAACGCCGCCTGGTCCGCAATTATACAACATCCCAGCTGACATTGTGGGACCTCCTCAATATCCCTCGCATCCCAAGTCCCACCAAAATCATTACAAACTCTCTGCGGCGTATTCTCCATACAAATCCCTTCCTCCGACTCATAACAAGTCCCAAGCCTACAATACGAAGTAGTCTCACACGAAGTCGGCGCAACCTTATACGAATCATCACAAACAATCTCGTCAGCATTCAAACACCAAGCCCCATCATCAGTCCTCTCACAACAAAAACTCGCATCCGAAATCGCAGTCGCCGCAGTCGCAACCACAATCATCAAAACAAAAACAAACCCAACTATCCAACCTTTCATCCCACATACCCCGCCGGCCACGCCAAACTTCTCGACGCAAACTGAAATTTATTTCCCAAAATCTTATGCTCCAAAACATAAACCGTCGTCCCATCATCCCGCTTAATCTTACTAACAATATAATCAGGATAAAAACCCATCATAGTACTCGTATCAGAATCACCAAGCGAAGATTCAAATTGCAAAATAGAAGTCGCAATCATAATCATATCATAAATCGGAGAACTAACTCTAACATTAAACCGAGAAAATCCCTGCGACCCAACACTCGTCGGTGCATCAATCTCAACCCTCACAACTCCCGGCTCAATTAAAACATCATAATCAACGACGCCACCGACGACATCGTAACCCTGCGCCACCAAATCATCAACAGAATTAATATAACAATTATCAATCTTACTTCTAATCAAACTTTCCATCTGCTCATCAAAAGCATTTTTCAAAAAAGGAACTTGCACCGTGCACGTCTTATAATACTCATTAGTATAACACAAATAACTAAACTGCTCCCCATTGTAAGCATAAGTAAAACCAGGATTAACAAACCCAGCCTTCAGCCCCAACTCATCAATCGCCTGCTCAACCACGTCCTCAATACATCCCTCAAAATTCAACCCACCTCCCAACTCAGAAAAATAAGTCGGCTGAACCCATAAAAGAAAAACAATAATCGCCGCCACTATCACAATCGCAACAATAACAAACACCGTCACCTGTCCCTTCTTTTCCATATTTATTTCAACCATCCTTTATTTATAAATTCTATTATAATATATTAAAACCAAAATTTTATCATTCTTCATTTATATCTAACCCAGAAATATACTTAATAAATCCAGCTAACATCCTAGCAATTTCTTCAACTTCATTTACTAATTTTTTTAATGTATCATTTTCTAAATATCTCAATTCTTTAATAATATACAACTGACTTTCAACTTCTCTAACACTGCCCATAGCATTATATAAAAAATAAATAAAATCCTTTTTTGTTCTTCTGCCACAACCTTCAGCGATATTAGAAGAAATACTTGTTGCCGCTCGCCTTAATTGAGAAGTCAAACTATAAACCTCTTCTTTCGGAAATTTCTTAGTCACATCATAAATTATCTTACCAAATACAATAGTTCTTTTCCAAACCTCTAATTTTTTAAAATCTCTCATTTTACATTACACAACAACCTGTCTTCTGTCATCTGTTCTCTGTCATCTATTACAGTGCTCGCACTGTAATAGAGCACCCAAACGGCACATTTCCAAATTCATCTTCACACTTAACATAATAAGTATCCCCTCGAAGAACGCTAAAAATATGTTCCTCCCCTTTCCCAACTAACTCACCATCTCCCCAATTAAATCTACAACCATCAGTCGAATATCTACAATCAGCAATCTCAGTCGTCACGATATGCAACTTCCCACCATCCTGCCAAACCCTCGCAACCTGTGGCGTCGAACTATCCCTAATAATTCTAAAATTAGTCACCCCCCTAACTGAATCCCCAGTCTCATCTTTACATTCAACATAAATCTTATGCGTCCCCGCCGGTCTATTCAAAAGCTGATTATGCAATTTATCCTCGCCAGTTTCAAACATCTCAATCATCGTATCATACCCAGAAAAAGAATAAGAACAATAGTGCACATCGCCACCACCAGAGGTTCTAACTTCCAAATCAATCGTAGTCATTTCGGTACTAATCTCAAAATCATCACTCGGCTTAATCCAATCAATTACAATTTTATTCTCGGGCTTTCTTAATTTATAGACAAAACTCTGACTATTCGCATTCCTCTCATTACTTTCTCCCAACCACGGCTGGTCCATACATCTCACATAATAAATATTATTACTTCCAACAATAGGTACAACATCATCACACTTATATCCCGCTACCGAAGACGGAGTCCCCAATTTATCATCACAACTCATAAAATTCGCCATAACAGAATAGGCAACATCACCCAAATCCCACCTACAATCCGCAAGCTCATTAGTAATAACACTAATATTCTTAGACAAAACATTAAACCCAACAATATCACCATTCCTCGGACTAACCGCTCTAACAATCGGCGCCGTCACATCCTCACCTTCATTAACGCACATATCAACACTATAAAACCCAGGACTCTCATGCCCATGAGTATCACGACATTTAATATAAAAAGTCAAATCCCCAGTCCAATCAATACCCTGACTCTGCCCATGACTCGGGTCTGGCAAAACAAAAATCGTAGTATGATTAAGAATGTAAGAATTTCCACCAAGGTCAAAATTCATTTCCTCAAACTCATTCAGCTCAATATCAAACTTACAATGCGCCGGTTCATCAGTCGTAACCCCAAACATCAAAGGTGTATAAGCATTAATACACCCACCCCCGCTCGCAGTCAAACTAAATCCACCGTCGCTAATATCACTATATACTTCATTATCAGAAATCACTCCAATCTGTGGCTTCAAAATCGGCGGCCGAACATCGTTAGGATTATTATTAACACACAACTCATCATTAGTCCCCTTATTTATCAACTCACACGCAGCCCCCAAACTATTGCAACGATATTCCGAACACGGCTTCAACGGGTCCACATTACACTCATCACAATCACCACCACTCGGCGCCTGCCACGTTTTACAATCAAATCTAACCACAACATTTTCACAATCACTACCGCCAAAAAAAAGCGAAACAACAATTAAAACAACACCTATCAATGCCAAAACAGGATTAGACAAAAATATTAATTGCATATTAACCATATGTAATCCAATAGCCAGTCCTACAACACCCATCCCAATCGACATTATTAGTGAGCCCACAGGACTCAATCCCAATGCTTCAGCAAGCATGGCCCCTGCAATCATCCCAATCCCTGCACCAATAGCCGCCCCAGCAAAAGGAGCCATCGCCTGCTGAAAGCCAGAAGCAGCAGCAACCATACCACCAGAACTAGTTATTCCAGTAACAGCAACACCAGATAAACCAATAAGATGAAAACTCCCAGTAACAAGAACACCGACGGCATACCCAATCCCCGCAATTCCCATCCCAATATCAACAAAAGAATTGCCTTCCTCACCATTCACAATCGGCACATCTTCTGGCCCGCCCAACAATCCAGCAGCTTCCAAATACTTACTATAATTTTCAACCTCGGCAAATTGCCCCTCAATCGGCGTCGCCAAATCTTTCAACCCATCAATCGCTACTTGTCCCAATATTGGCGAATTAAAAACTTTGTAACTGCTCGAATACTCCCCAAGAATATTCACAGAACCTCCACAATCTCCAAGCCCCCGACAAAAATCATTCATTTCCTCGGTAAATTTTCCAGTCAAACAATCTTTATTAGCAACAATCTTGCACCCGCCAGTACTTTTCGGCGCATAAACAACAGTACAGGTTTGGTCCGCTATGTTACAAACTCCCTCGGCCGTTTTTCGATACCTGTCATCTTTCAAATTAAAACCAGCAGGATACCTCGGCATACAAACACTAAAATTAAACTTGTCAGCAATATCAACATTCTCAACTCGACAATTCAAAGTATCTACACACTTCTCCAATCCATCATCATCCCCATTCAAATCCAAACACGTCCTCCAATTATTAGCAATACAAGCAGAATTCCTAAACTCCACCTCCTGCCCATCAACATCAAAAGTATTTGTCTGAACACAAATCTGATTCCGATAATCAGCACACGGCTCTACCTGCACAATCCCCTGCGAACAAACATATTTCCAATGCCTCGACCCAACAACATCATCCCCATCTCCAATCGCCCCATCATAAACACACCACGACTCTCCATTCTTATAACTATCCCCGTCAAACATACACGAAGTCGACCGACAATAAAACCCACCATCATCAACATTAAACCCATCCTCACTCGCCGAACCACAAATCCCACCAAGAAACCTATTACAATTCCCACAACTACTCGACCTCGCATTCCCATCTCCACTATCATCCCCACACAAACTTTCACCCTCGACAACGACATTCCAATAATTATCATCATTAACTCTCTTAGAATCATAAACATTCGCCACATTTCCACAAGAGTCAACAAAGTAAACCTCATCTTTCCCGTCAACACAAGTCGTGACATCAGTCCTTTCACAAGACATATTTAATGAAGGAGAAGTACAAAGAACACCCCCATAAAATTCCCCATCATAACCAAAACAATCCCCCTCATTCGTAAACCTACAATCATTACCAATAACACAAGCCCCCCCTTCCTGAACAGCAGACAACATAGCGCATTGCCCAGAATTCAAATCAGCTCTCCAATCGACAACACCATTAGGCCCCATCGCCAAAACCAAAGTATCAACATCACACTGCCCACGAGTCTCATAAATCGTAGCCGCCCCAAGAATACAACACCCAAGCCGAGCCCCAGGCATATTGCAATTAACATCATCAACCCAACTCGCCGGACAATCACGCTCTAAAACATTCCCATCATAAATTCCCAACTCGTCATCATAACAACACCCACGACGACAAAACGAAGTCGAATCACAAATAGAGCCTTCAGCAAAAAACTCACCATCCTCACAATTCGTACCCAAAGTCGTCGCACATTTATACCCATCCTTGCTCACCGCACAGCAACCCGCCCCAAAAACGTCAGATGAAATTTCAAACGCACTTTCACTCGTAGTATGAGTTATTATCGACCCATCCTCAAGAGTCTCATTCCAAGTCGCCGCCGACACAATCCCAATCATCGGCTTCCCCAAAATTTCAATAACCTTAGCAACAACCCTACCAAAAAAACTAACCCTCAACCCATCATAATTACCAGCCTCCTCAAACACCTCATTACTATTCGAAACCATATAACTAAAAGCAAACACAGACACGACCATCACAACCAACTCAAATCCAGCCACAACCTTTCTACTCATCTTTTCATCATCCATTTTTTAAACCGAACACCGACACCCCGAACACCGACACCCCGTGAAAATGCTTTAGCATTTTCATATCCCCGGCGGCATCGCGCAACTCCTCGTAGCAAATTTAAATTCCTCCCCTGACTTTCGGTCAATCACACGATAAATCTTACTATCGTCATAATCAATTCTTCTTATATCGTACTTGGGATATAAAAGCATATACCCATTATATTCAAAATGACAATACTGCGACTCCGAATTCACAACATCCCGTGCAACTCGAACCAAATCATAAATCGACGACAAAATACTTGTATCAAAATTCTCAAAATTTTGCACTGTCCCATCTTTCACAACCTCAATACTCTTCCTTAAATTAATATCAATTTTCCCAGGCAACAAATCAATCGAATAATTAGCAGCCCCACCACTCACATCATAACCACTATTTTCAAAATCAACAGCCACCTTATCAAAACAATTCTGAACATCATCCATCGTATCCAAACGAATCTCATTCTCAATACTTGCTTCCAACATAGGATGCAAATTATAACACGTCAAATAATAATCCGCCTGATAACACAAATAATTCCACTCAATCCCATCATACATTATACTTTGCGACAACACAACCTCACCACCACCAATCAACACTTTCCAAACCGACTCTTCAACAGCATCCCGAACACACTTATTAATAAAAGCTTTCGGCCCCAACCCAACCGGAGAATCAACGCCAACTTTACCCATAAAAATTACAACTGCCACAATTCCAACAACAATAACAATCCCAACAATCACAAAAATTGTCACCTGCCCTCTTTTCATAAATATCCAAACCCATTACTTATTTATAAATTCTATCATAACACCATACAAATCCATCTAGTCATTCTCAACCCTCGGCGCCAAAACAAACCCAATCCCCATTCTCTCCCCCGGGAAATCCAACTTCAACGGATAATCATCAGACAAGTTCACAACAACCTTTCCAGAAATCCGAGTCGCCTTGATAAACTTCATTAAATACTCAAGCGAAAATTTCGACCGCCCAGTTCCAAACAACTCAATATTATCCCCAGAAAATTCTGCCCTCGCACTATTCAAATTCCCAGAACCCTCAACAAAAAACTTTCCATCCTTCACGACAAGCGAACAAGAATCAGCAACAACACTCGCGTCCTCAACTGCCTGCGCAAAATCATCAGCATTCAGTTCAACTCTAGCACTAAAATTCAGCTCAGGAATTTCCTTATCCTCCGACGACACATCAATCAAAGCCAAACTAAAAACCCGCTTAATCTTATCATAAATAGTAATCTTCAACTTTCCAACCTCCTCCTCAAACACAACACTCGCAGACCCCGACGCCCTCTTCAAAATCTTCTTCAAATCCCCAAGGTTAACTCCCCAAGTTTCGCTCCCAGCATCATACTGGCTAAACGATTCCTTCGGCAACTTAAAAATAACCAACGCAACATTCGCCGGGTCAACCGCAACAATCGAAAGCCCATCCTCCAGCAACTTAATCCGAACCTCCGAAACCACCTCCGAAACAATCCCAATCGCATCCCCCAAAAGACGCGGCTCATCCAACTTCAATATCATAATAATAAACACCCTAATCCTTATTTAAAGATTTATACACTCTATCACAACCACACAAAACCTTATAAGTTTATTTTACTAACAGTTAATATGAAAAAAAGAAGCCTCGGCATGACTATATTCATATGTACAATGTAAATAATAAATGCAGCAGCATTTACTTATACAACATCCAAACTCTATGAACCAAGAGAAACCATCAACAACCTAACGGAAATAAGAAAAAGCATGAATCATACAGAACAACCATATCAGCCATACAATCCAAACCAACTAGAACAAACAGCAAACGACATAATAGACCACAACAATCTCTAAAAACCACACTCCCTTATTTCTAATATGGAAGAACCAACCTCAAAAGCCCAACTAATCGCAACATCCTACTACTCAAGAAAAGAAATTCAACAAGCAATCTTCGACTTCTGCAGGCATCGAGAAACCGTCCCAAACTTCAACAACAAATTCTTCGGCAAACGCCCCGACGCACTCGACTACCCATCCGACATAATCAACTCGGCAAAACAAGGCGCAACATCCTTCCACACCTCCGAGGAAATCTGGTCAAATCCATTAGAAATAAACACAGACATGACCCCACAACAATACAACGAAATCAAAACCGGTTGGGACCTCCTCATCGACATCGACTCCCCATTCCTCGACTACGGAAAAATCGCCGCAAAACTCCTAATTAAAGAAATAGAAAGACACAGCATAAAAAACTACGGAATCAAATTCTCCGGCTCAAAAGGCTTCCATATCCTCGTCCCATTCAAAGCCTTCCCAAAAGAAATCCAAGACAAACAAACAAAAAACCAATTCCCCGAATGGCCAAGATTAATCGCCGGATATTTATTCGAAAGAATAAAAGAACCGATGAATCAAGAAATTTTAAGTCTAACCAGCAAAGAAAAACTAAAAGAAACAGGCGAACTAATCTCCGAACACATCTGCCCAAAATGCGGAAACCCAACCGAAAAAAAACTAATCGGACTTTACAAATGCCTCGATATAAAATGTAAAACAGAAGTCGAATCAATGAAATCAAATCGCAAAGAAATGATATGCCCGTCCTGCAACGGCAAGATGAAAAGAGTATCCCAACGCGAAATCCACTTCTGTAAAACCTGCAAAATTAACACCGCAAACCTCGAAGCAACAAGTTCATATGGCGGCGAACTCAGACCAACAAAAACAAAATTCAAAATCGAAGACACAATAAAATCAACCCAAGACGCCGTCGACATCGTCCTCGTCTCATCCCGACATTTATTCCGAGCCCCATATTCTCTCCACGAAAAAACAGCTTTAGCATCAATCCCAATCACAAAGGACCAAATCGAAAATTTCAAACTCTCCGATGCTGACCCACTAAAAATATCGCAAACAAAATCATTCATGCCCGACGCCAAAGAAGACGAAGCAAAAGAGTTACTCCTACAGGCAATAGACTGGCAAAAAGAAAAAACACCAAAAGAAAATTCAAACCGACACCCCGACACCACGACACCCCGAATACCGTTGAAGAATTTACAAATAGATTCTTCAATGTTCCCACCAATAATAACAAAACTTCTCAAAGGTATGAAAGACGACGGTAGAAAGAGAGCTCTATCTCTACTCTTATCTTTCTTCACAACCCTCGAATTTCCCCAAGACTACATCGAAAAAGAAATCTCCGAATGGAACAAAAAAAATTACCAACCACTCCGAGACGGCTACATCAAATCTCAAATAACCTGGTTCATAAAAAACAAACGCCTCCCTCCAAACTACGACAAACCAATCTACAAAGAATTCGGCATCACCGCCCCACCCGAACCCGGCATCAAAAACCCAATCAACTACACAATCCGCAAAGCCATCCAGGCAAAATCAAAGTCAGTTTATGTGAAACCAAAAGAAAACAAACCAGAAATCTAAAAATTTATAAAGGTATATAAGTTTATATAACCATGTTAGACATAAAAAAAATAATACATTATCCAAGACTTGATTCAATTCTAATAGTCGAACAAATGATTTTCGATTGCTCCGGAGAGTTCACCAAAAAACAACTTTGGGAAAAGTTACCAAAAAAAATGATGTATCAAACATATTCCGTCATTATCGACTACTTGCTCTACTCGGGAAAAATCGCCGCCGACAGCGAAGGAAAAATCGGATGGATATGGGACCCAGAAGGCGTAAAAAAATACCTCAACAAACCGGAACTTTTATGGAAGAAACAAAAAGCAAAATAATATTTGGAGACATCAAATTAAAAAAAGAATTTGACAAACTTAAAAATCTTAATTCTGATTTGTATAAACAAATTGAAAAAGCTTTCAATAACCTTGAGGAAAATCCATTCTGCGGAATCCAAATCCCCAAAAAACTAATCCCCAAAGAATATGTAAACAAATTCGGCCCACTTTCAAATTTATGGAAATACAATCTCCCCGACGCATGGCGACTAATATACACAATCAAAAATAACAAGATAGACATCTTATCCGTCATCCTCGAATGGCTCGACCACAAAGAATACGAACGACGATTCAACTACTAGTCAAAGTTTGTTTATACAAAGCAAAAATTTGAATTAACTAAAAATATCTTTAATCCAATTCAAAAATTTCTCAATTATACTTTTCTCAGTAACAGAAACATTTTCATCCTTATTCAATTCATCCAAATTCTCATCAATTTTATTTGTAATGTTCTGTTTTATTTCTTCGACTTTCGCATTAACTTGCCGATTGATTTCTTCGGTTCTGTTTATACAAATTTCTTCCGAGCATACATTTGATAAGCATTCATAATCGTTCCCACAATAACTCCCAGTCTGCGATTGATTAAGAAATTTGTATACCTCAATACCATATTCATCATAATAATAAGGATCTTTGTCACAATATTCTTCTCCTAATCTATATTCTTTGGGATAGCAATAATCATCTCTAAAACAACCTTTCCCATTACAATCTTTTTCCTCTTGAAATTTTCCGTCATCATGCACATTTATAACAAAAGCTCCATCATTATCAAAGGGCTCAGGATAAGCCGCCGAAGAAACAAAAGACACAGACACAACTAACAAAAAAACAAAAATCAACCCACATTTACAATCCATTTTCCCACTTTTACATTATAATAACCTTATTTAAAACTTCCTTATTCTCTTTTCAAAAAATTCGTGTCCATCTGCGTAATTCGTAAGCTAACCCAACTCCCAATTACCACCCCACTCCCTCATCACTCTTTCCCTTCGTCAATTATCTTTTTCGAATATTCTTCAAAAAGTAAAGGCATCCTCCTATACAACCAAACATTAAACTTCAAAAATTCCTTCGCCTCCATCTCAATATACTCAACAATCTTATCATAATCCCCATGGTCAAACCAAATCGGCACCATCATCCCGTCCCTGTCTTTCCCAGTAATCTTATTCAACCCCGAACCCTTAAACTCCCCACCCTTCATCAGAATCCCAATCACCCTCAAATCAATAAACGGCTTCGACAAAATATCGATCTCAGACAACCCGTGAACCTCCGCCCGCCTCTTCAAAAAATTGTGCTCGAAAGTCAGATTATATCCAACCGGCACAAAACTAAAATCATAAGCATCAAGAAAACTCGTCTCATTTAGAAACCTCTCAATAATCTCCTTCTCAGAACTTTCCCACGACTTCAAGATAACCAACTCCCCAATAGCCAATCCAGTCCGCCTATCCAACTCCTGATACTGAATAGTAAGAATCTCATCCACGTCCGGGTCCAACCCCGTCGTCTCAATATCCAAATAAAAATTCCCCATAAAACTAAATAACCCTAATCTATAAATAACTTACTATCATTTCTTTATTCTAATCATCATCGCATAATCATATGTATCTAATGGAATAAATGATATTTTATTTTTAGGTATAAAATTAAGATAATTATAAATTCTTTGTTTTGTAAATCTTTGAGACCACCAACCTTCTTTTGTAGCCGTAAAACAATCTCTTTCGTCAGTAATTATTTCCCAATCCCAAAATTTGTAAGTATCTTCCTGATGTTTTCTTGTCTCTTCATTGTCAATATACATAGAACCTATAACCAACTCTCCCTTAGGCTTGAGTAAATCATAAGCTTGTTTTAAAATAATCGTGAATTTATCATTTGTAGACATATCATAACCAGGCCTAAAATTTTTAAAACTAAAATCAAACGGATAAAAATTTCCTACAGTAAACCATGTAGAAATTATTAAATCATATTTTTTCTTAAGGTTATTAAGTTTCACAGCATCCAACAAATTAACACCAACCTTCTTCTCAATTTTTAAATCTTTAATTACTTTTTTAGAGATACTAATACAATTTTGCGCAATATCAATTCCATCATAATGCTCAATCATGTTCCAAATTTCTTTTATCCCGACTATATGCTTTAATATTCTCGCATCTCCAATCCCAACATCTAAAATAATTAAAGGAGATCCCTTTTTATTGTAAAGTTCTGTAACAACTTTTTTAAGTTCTATAAATTCAGACCATTGAGCTTGCAATAAATACTCAGGCATATTACTTTCATTAAAAGTATCTTCTACATGTTTAGTTTTATCATACATCTCTACCATGTCAAGTAAGAATAAAACATAATTATAGATTTATCTAATCTACGAATAATTTTCCAAAAACAAACCTCTCTATTTTGTAATCTACCAGAAAATTAAAAATTTTCGTTCTACCGACGAAGCCGTTCTACCGGAAACAAAGTCCCCGTCTACAAGCAAAGCGTTCTGAATCTATCCTTAAATTTATAAACAACCCCAACCTCATTAATCCATGAAAAAAGTCGGTGCATTCCTCATCTTACTCTTATTATTATCAGTAACACTAACCATAGCAGCCAATGAAACAAACAATTCAATATCAGCCACTCAGCAACAAAACCCAGACAAAATTGAAAAAGGATTTGAATGCCTCGAAGAAAAAGCAAAAGACTGCTCAGGCTTAACAACTCAAGAAATTGCATTTACAATTCTCGCAACCCCAGACAACATCTTCGACAACTGCGTAGCAGAATTAGAATCCAGAAAATCCTCAGACAACTGGGGCAACGTCCGTGACACTGCACTATCAATCATCGCATTAAAACACGCCGGCGAAGACACCGAAACATCAGAAGAATGGCTACTCAAACAAGAAAAAACTCCAACAGATTTAATTTGGTACCTACAGCAAGACTCGAACGTCGCAACAGAATGTCATATTGGCTACCAATCAAACGACTACATAATCAACATCGGAGCAAACAAAAAAATCGACAGAAACGCAGGCGATTGCCTAACCAGAGCCCAATCAAACTTCTGGCTACAAATCAACCCAAATTGCCACGAAGAAGAATTTTCAATAGAATGCGACCAATCATTCATCGCAAACTTAATCTACAAGAACAAAAATTCCCCGACAATATACGTCCTCGAGGGGACAGACTCAGAACCCGCGTTCGGCTCAATCAAGCTCAACATCAAATCAAAATGCTTCGGAAAAAACTCTTGCGATTATGAAGCAACAGTGTGGGCAACCTTGGCATTATTAGAAACAGGTCACAACGTCGAGGACTTCATCCCATATGTCGTCGCAATGTCCGATACAAACAAACAATACCTCCCAGAAGCATTCATCTACATGCTAACAAACTACGAAGACTACGCAACTCAACTAATAGCCGACCAAAAATTAGGAAATTATTGGGAAGCCCCAACTTCGGCATACAATAGATATTACGACACATCGATAACACTCATCGCCCTCGGCAGCTCATCATCAGAACAAATCACAAAAGCAAAAGACTGGCTATTATTCTCACAAGGTACAAACGGATGCTGGCAAAACTCAATCCAAGAAACAGCTATGTCCCTATGGGCACTAACAGGGAGAAGCGGACGAACATCAAATGGCAGAGGCGTAACATATTGTTCAGAAGCAAAATACTTTTGCATCCCATCAGCAGATTGCCCATCATCCGAAAACGTCGGCAACAATTATTTCTGCCCATCGCTATCAGACACATGTTGCACAAGTGAAAACATAAAATCCTGTTTTGAATATAGCGGGAAAGAATGTTTAACAACCGAAACCTGCGTCGGTAATTCAAGAAAGGCCACAGATACAAGCAGTTGTTGCACCGGCGAATGTAAACCAATACCGCAAGAAACTGAATGCGAAAAAAACTTCTACACATGTATGGACCAATGTTCTGAATTCCAAGAACCAATAACGACATATTCATGCGACACTCCACAAGTCTGCTGCCGAACCAAAACAACACAACAGAGTTCGTCGTGGTGGCTCTGGATTCTAGTTATTTTAATAATCGCAGTCCTCACCGCAATAGCATATATCTTCCGAAACAAATTAAAACTCCTGTTATTCCGAATCAAAAGCAGATTTAAAAAAGATAAAGGGAAAGGAGGTCCTTCATCACGAGGAGGTCCAAGTATGCCACCAAGACCAGGCTTTTCCCCAATAAGAAGGCCACAGCCACCAGTCGCCCAAATGCAACAAAAATCACAGCACAGAGATACTGCAATGTCAGAAACTTTCAAAAAGCTAAAAGAAATGTCTCGTTAGTATGAACAAACTTTATTTTCTATTTTCTATTTTCTATTTTCTATCATTAACAACAGCCGCGCCAATTTTAATTTTCCAACACAACCAAACGCAACCCGGCGAAACAATTCTCGCGACGATAACAATCTCTGGAACATTCATAAAACAAATCGAACCAACCGATATCACATTTTTCGAAGCCCGAAAAGAAGTTTTCTTTGAACACGACATCACATTCTATAACAACACCTACTACCTCTACATTTATACAACCCGTCCCGGCAACTTCACAATCAAAATTGAAAACATTCTATTCAAAGAATCAGAAAAACTTCAATCAAAAACAATCCAACAAGACTTCGCAATCCAAGACTCAATAAACCAAACCCAAATCCTATCAATTAAACCCGGCTTCATTTTCACAACCCAAACCCCAAAAATAAAACTAACAAACAAAGGAACAGCGACGCTAAATATAACATACAACAAAACAATAATCTCAATCCAATCATTAGAAACAAAAGAAATAACATTATCCCCAACCGAAATTTTCTCAATAGCCGAAATCTCATCATACAAAAAATTCTCAATTCCAATAATCTATCCTCCAGTAAACGGAACATTCCAAGCCAAACCACCACTTGATTTAAAACAAGAACCAAAATTACTCTTCGCTGAACTTTTGACAAAAACCGAATCTCAAGAAACAATCCAACTATTCAACTTCGGCAATGAAACAATAACAAACATCGAAATCTCATCAGACCATACATTCATCAAAACAGAACCAATAGAAAATATATCAGCAAAAGAAATTTACAATCTAACCATAACATTCTCTCCATCAACCCCCGGTCACTTTCAAGGCAACATCAACATCACATACACTCAATACGAAAAACAAAATACTCTCCAAATCCCACTAAGTATATTCATCCTTCCTCAGGGAAGTACACAAGAAGATTTCCAAATATCAGAAGAAACATGCGAAGAAAAACAAGGAACACCTTGCACAATCGAAGAAGTTTGCGACGGCAAAGCAACATTCACAAAAAACAACAAATATTGCTGTATTGGAACTTGCCAACCAATCAAACAAGACGAAAAAAAATTCAGCTACGGCTGGCTCATTGCAATAATAATTTTCATAACCATTGCCGCCGCCGGCTACTACTTCTACAAAAAACAAAAAAAGATAAAACCTCAAACTCCAGAAGATAAAATAAAAGAAACCTCAGAAAAATACTCCAAAAGAATCAAAGGCGGCCTAACAAATTCTTAATCATTTCTTCTTAGATTTCTTCTTAATCTTCTTAACACTCTTATTATTAACTTTCTTAGCAACCTTGTCCCACTCTTCTATTTTTGCAAGAAGTTCCTTTTCTCTCTCCGCCATCTGCTTCAACCTAACCCCAGCAATCTTCGCAATCTCATCATACCGATGCATCCTCCCCGAAATATTATTCAACAAATCAGTCGCCTCAACCATGCTCAAAGTCACATTGGTCGGCTCAATCACCTCAACCGACGACGGCATAAAATCAAACATCGTCTCGCTCAACCGCGCAAAACTATCACACTCAAAATCAGCCTCGGCAAAACAAGTCAACATCTTCTCTTCACCTTTCTTTTCATTAACTCCCCCAACCACAATTTCTCTCGGCTCGCTAAGTTTTATAGAATGAACTGTAATATCATTAACTTTATTCAAAACCCCAACGTGTTCACTCAAAGCGGCCTTTAAATGTTCCGCCGGCCGCCCCGCAATCTCAACAATCATTATCGCACGAACCATAAACCAACAAAACAAAAACCCCTTTTAATTCTTTCCCTATATACTAAACACCCCAAATAAAATCCGTGTAATCTGTGTAATCCGTGCCTCATCCGTGTCCTTTTTCTCTTGACAAAATTACACCCAATCTCACAACATCACAAATTAAAAATCTATGTAATCCGTGCCCGTCCGTGGCTATTCTTCTTCAGCGTTCCCAAACCAAAATCCCAATCACAAAAATCAAAAACACAGCAAACCCATAAACCAACTTATCAACAACCATCGAATCCCGCGACTCATAAACAACATCCCCATTCAAAACAACAACATCTTCGCTAACCTCCCCCAAAACAACAACCTCATCTTCACCACTTTCAACTTCCATGGCATCATCCTCCAAAACCCTAGACGCCCGCACAACAAATTCCCCAATCTCAAAAAACTCCCTCTTATCACCTTGCCTCAACTTCAAAATCCCATCATACCTCCCAACCTCCGAAACCTTCAACCTCACTTCAACTTCCTCCCCATCCTCAACAAACTCACTCAAATAATAATACCCCGACAGCCACTTATCCTCGCTATCATCCCAAATCTCCAAAACCGAATCCCGCTCACTATCAAACTCAACCTTCACATCATAAACCCCATCCCCATCAAAAACATCCAACGAACACTCAAACTCCTCGCCAACAAAAATTTTATTCGGGCAATCAAAATCAACATCAACCGCCGAAACAAACCCAACCACCAACAAAACCAAAACAATCCATCTCATCTCATCCTCCCCAAAACTTCCCCAACATCAACATACTCAACCACAACATTTCTCCCAATCTTCTTCTTAGAAGCAACCAAAATCTCACTAAAAATCCCCTTATCTAAATACCAAACACACTTCTCTTTCTCCACCCTCGACAAATTCCCATTCATCTTAACCTCAACCCCAATCACCTTAAACAAATCCCCACGTCGAGAAAAACAAATAAAATCCGGGAACCCAGTCCCAATAGTCATTACCTTGTTGAACGGATTAAACTTCCTCTTGCACGGCACAATCTTCCCCTCATCCAAATCAACATTATTCGACCACTTATCAACAACCCACCCTTTCCCCTCCAAATCCTTCCGAACTTTTGCCTCAAACAAACCCCCATCCGCCCGACTCTTCGACCCTCGCCTAATCTTCGACTTCCGCTTCAACACAACATTCCCCTTATCGTCGACACTCGCCTTAAACTCACTCTCAACTTCCTTCGATTCCAATTCCATTAAATAACAAGAATACCAAGAATTATAAATCTTCACAAAACCATATTATCTATTTTCTAATCTCTATTATCTCTCGCGACTATAAGTCGCGAGCATAAACAGTCCGCCGCCCATTAGCCTTCGCACGCTCCTGCGCCTTCTTCAAAATATCCTCAACCTTCATCTCCAACGCCACATTCACATCCTCCCCAACATTTATCTCAACAACCTTCTTCACTTTACTCCACACAACCAACCCCATATTATTTCAAACTCCCCAACAATTTAATAATCTTTCCCTCGCCAACAACCTTAATCAACGCCGCCAACCGAGGCCCCTTCGACTTACCAATCAAAGCCCTATAACAAACATCAAAAAAATCAGTATTACTCAAACCAACCTTCTCACAAATCTCATAAAACTTATCAAACAATTCTTTCTCACTAAAATCCCCAGAAGACAAAATCTCCCTCAACTTAACCAAAGCATCTTTTTCCTTCTTAGAAAACTTACCATCAACCTTCGAAGCAACAGAAAACTTCATATCATTCCCAGCATACTTCTCCAACCAATTCGCAACTTTCTCAGCCCTCAACTTATCAAACGAATTCAACCCATCCAACTTCCCAATCTGAACCAGCGTAGTCAAATGCCTAAAACCCATTCTCAACGGCTTCTTCTTCGGCACATCAACAACACTCATCTCATACATCCGCTTCTCCCTATCATCACATCCTCCACTAAAATACTTCTCCTCCAACGCGTCGAACTTCTCATAAATACTAATCACATCATTATCAAAACTAATCTCAAACGCACTCTTCGGCTTCGTCCCGACAAACAAATATCTAAGAACAGCTGGCTCATAAACTTCCAAAACATCATTCAAACTCAAAGCATTCCCACTCGAACTAGAAAAAACATCTCCACCCTTAATACCAATCCATTCATAAAATTGATAAATCGGCGGCTCAAACCCAAACACTTCTTTCGAAATCTCCTTCGCCGTCGTGAAAGACCCCCCATGAACACTATGGTCAATTCCCCCCGGCTCAAAATCAACTCCCTCAAACTTCCAACGCAAAGGCCAATCAACCCTCCACCGAATACTCACAATCCCCTTCTTCCGAATATCAAACGTCTCAGAATGCCCACACTCGCATTCATAACTAACTTCATAACCATCAACGCCCTTTATCGTCGACAAATCTTTCCCGCACTTAGAACAATAAACCATAATCGGCCACCAATCTTTTTCCAACGGCTCTTTCCGATACTTATTCAAAATTCCGACAATCTCGTCCTTATTATCCAAAGCAACCCTAATCAAATCCGCATAAGCACCTTTCTTATTCATAACATTCTGATAAATAAACTCCGGCTCAATCCAAACATTCTTCAACGAACTCTCAAAATTCTTCTCATTAAACTCAGCATAACTCATCTTCGAATCAAACGGCGACGGGATATCACTAATCGGCATCCCAATATATTTCTCAAATTTTTTATCAACCCCCTTCGGCACCTTTCGGAACCTATCAAAATCATCCCAAGAATAAATAAACCGAACGCTCTCCCCTTTATTCCTTAATGCCCGCACAACCATATCAGTCGTAATCACCTCGCGAAAATTCCCAATATGAACCTGTCCCGACGGCGTAATCCCCGACGCGCAAACATAAACCTTTTTACTACCTTTCTCTTTAATTATTTTGTCCGCAATAGCGTCAGCCCAAAAAAATTTATCAGTCATACGCTCATAAATAAGAAATACTTTATAAAACTATCAAAACCTCAAAACCTTAAACTCATCAAAATCCCCGCCCCACTTCCTTTTCTCAACGACAACATCCCGAATCTGCGCATGTTTCGGCCCCTTCCTTACTTTATTCCTCAACCTCTCAATCGCATCATCCTCACCCTCGACGACAATCTCAACATCCCCACTTTCCAAATTCCTCACAAATCCCCGCAACTTCAACTCATCAGCACTCTCCTTCACAAACTGCCTAAAAAAAATCCCCTGCACCGTCCCCTTCACAATAAACCTCGCTCCACTTTTCATCCAGTAAAAACACAACTCAACTTTTTATACATTCCTATTCAAATGTCCGTGTAATCTGTGCTCGTCCGTGGCTAAAATTATTCCTTCCTATCAATCTCATTATGAACAAGCGTAACAACCTGCGAAGCAAACAACATCTTAGGCGAAACCCGAACCTTCCTCATCGGCACATGCTTAACCCACTTCATCTCATTCTTCGGAATCCCATCATGGTCTCCAACGACAAAAACCACATCATTTTCAAACTTAACATCCCGAATATCCTCTCCTCGCTTATCTAAAATAAAAATCTCTTTCCCATCGCGATTAAATTCCTCCATCAATTTTACAAACCCCTTCTTCTCAACACTATACCCCGCCCCAACTTCAACCTTAACATCCTTCTTGTACTTATACAACATCCTCCTAATAAGACCAGCCACATCTTTCTTGCTAATATCAATTTTCCCCTCGACGCCATCCAAATTCTTTCCCGGAAAAATCTCAAGATGCTTCGGCGAATCCGGCGGCCCCATTAAAATCAAATGCACCTTAACATCGTCCCGCATCGCCCGCGAAATAAACAAACTCTGAATAATAAACTGACACGCGATATCAATCCGCCCCACCTTCATCAAATCATCCTTAATCAAATTCCCCGCCGTAACCCCGCTCGCCGAATAATAAACAAACTCCCTTACCATTTTAATTATTAATCAATTTACCCTCTTTCCAATACTCATAAAGCGGACCAATTAGAGCAAAAATAAAAGACATAATTAACATTTCTTTTCTAGTATTTTTCCTCCAAATAAAAAAACCCAACCAAAAAACAAAAAAAAATTATTCCCATTAACAAATATGTATATTGATATTCCATTTTAATATTTATAATTTAATCTTATTAAAACTTACCTCAATTAAAAAATCCGTGTTCATCTGTGAAATCCCTTCCCTAATCCGTGTTCCTTTTTAATTTGTATATAAGTTACATCTCCCAAAATATCCAACAAATCCCAAACTAAAACCTAACCTTCCCCCAAAATTCCAACGCATCCTTCAATTCCAAATGCTTCTCAGAATAATCACTTAAACTATCTCCCTTCATAACCGCATCGACCGCCTGCCTCATCGCCGTCGCCCCAACCTTCGTCCCAGCCGGATGCCCATGGACCCCACCCCCAGCCTGAATAATAATATTCGCCCCAAAATTCCTCATCAAATACGGAACATGCCCCGGATAAATCCCCCCCGAGCAAACACTAAATACCGGCTTCATCCCACCCCAATCCTGCGCCAACCGATGCTTAGTCTTCACAACCCGGCGCATCTCAATCTCCTCATTAATCTCCTTCACCTCACGAACACTCCCACGCATCTTCCCAATCCCCGTCCCAATATGCAAACTATCAACCCCAGCCAACCTCGCAAAATCCGCAACACACATCATCGACAACCCATGCTCAGGATTCTCAGTAAACGCCCCATGCATCGCCCGATGCGCATGAATCCCCAACTTGCAATTCTCCCTCAGCGTCTGCAAGCTCGCAAATCCCGCAGTAATAATATCATGCATCACAAACTTCCCGCCCAACTCAGCAACAACATCTGCTCGCCTCAACATCTCCAAAGCCTCCGCCGTCACATTAATCAGATACCCCTTCCGCTCCCCAGTCTCTTCAGCCGCTTTATCACGCATCTCCAAAGTATTCGCCGCCCTCTTATCAAACGGATTAAACTTCTGACTCGCAAGATTCTCGTCATCCTTAACCAAATCACAACCCCCGACCCAAGCATCATAAGCAACCCTCGCATGGTCCTTAGTTTTCAACCCAAGTTTAGGCTTAACAATCGTCCCAACCAACGGCCGCTTCTTCACCCCCAAAATTTTCCGATAACCCTCAATCCCAAACCGAGGACCAGGAAAAGATTTCAAAAGTTTAGACGGGAACTTAATATCCTCCAACCTTAACCCCTCAACGCACTTCATCCCAAAAACATTCCCCGCAATTGACGACAAAATATTCGAAACCGAACCCCCCTCAAAAAGTTCAGAAGGATACGCAATCTTCGCCCAACTCCCAGAAATCGCAAAAACCCTCACCCCCAACTTATTCACATACTTCCGACTCGACGAAACCGGCGTCCACGTCCCAATCGATGACTCCAACGCAACATTATTAACAGCTTCCTCAAACCCCATCCCCGACGGCAAAACCCGAAACAAACAAACCAAATCATTCCTCAATGGCTTATACAACTTATCGATAAAATCAAGCTTCTTCATTATATTATTCCAACCGTTTTTAATATCGCCCACAAAACTATACTCCCCAAAGCAACCCACGCCAACCATTCCCAAATAGACCTCTTTACCATCTTCATAACAATAAGAAAAATACCTTTATATTATTTCCCACAACAAGTCAAATCCCCACACCGCCGATGATACGCCTGACACTCCGAACACTTCCCATGCCGAGGGCAATCCCACTCACACGGACAATCCGAATTTTCAACTTCCATTAATCCCACCCCAATAAAATTATCCCAAGCACAGCTAAAATCACACCAATACCTTTAGTTAAAGTAAATTCTGACTTAAACACAAAAATCGAAATAACAGCTACCAATAAAATATGAACACCGCTAACAGCCAAAGGGTATCCCGGATTAGAACTAATATTTATCGAATTCAACAAAAACACATTTCCAAGAAAAGAAAATACCGCAGCGACAACCAACAATATAATCGCCCACTTTGAAATCGAAAAACCCTCCTTCGCACCAACTATATACAAAAAAGCAATCAATGCTCCAAACAAAGCCAAATACATATACAACAAATAACTCTTAACGCCCAAATCTAAAATCTTCTTATTTATCAAAAACATTAAAGTAAATGAAATCATCGCCCCAATTGCAAGAATAAACCATCCCATTTTCATTTTTTCCTCAATTTATATCCTTTTTTAATATCCTCAATAATCCACCCAAGTTTATTAAGCTTATCCCTAATCTCATCACTCTTCCCCCAATCCTTCTCCCCCCGAGCAACCAACCTCTCATTCGCCAACCGACGAATTCTCTCAGGCACCAAAACCTTCCCCCCCTCCAACAACCCCAACCCCAAAACCGAATCCATCTTCCGAATCGCCCCAACCTTCCCCTCAGCCCTCTCATCCCGAACCAACTTCCAAAGCACAGCGACAGCACCAGGCATATCCAAATCATCATCAATCCTCGCCTCAAACTCCTTTAAATATTTCTTATTCACCTTACCATCATCCACCAACCCAACACAAACATTTTTCAACTTCTTGAAAGAACTAACAGCCGACTTAATCCCATCCTCACTCCAAGTCAAAGGTTTACGATACGAAGCAGTATAACAAAAATACCTATAAACCAAAGGCCGATACCCATCCTCCTCCAACTCCGAAACAGTCTTAATCACACCAACCGACTTCGACATCTTCCCACCCTTAATATTCAAAAACGCCCCATGCATCCAATACCGAACCCACGGCTTCACCCCAAAAGCACTCTCCGACTGCGCAACCTCATTCACATGATGAACCGGCATATTATCCTCACCCCCAGTATGAATATCAAACTGCTTCCCCAAATACTTCGACGCCATAGCCGAACACTCAATATGCCAACCCGGAAACCCAATTCCCCAAGGCGACTCCCACTCCTGCTGCCGATTATCTTCCGGTTTAGAAAACTTCCACAAAGCAAAATCAGTCTTATTCTTCTTTCCTCCCATCTTAATCCTCTTCCCCCCCTCTAAACTCTCAACCCTCAATCGAGCAAGCGCCCCATAATTACTAACTTTCGAACTATCAAAATAAATCCCATCCTCAGTTCTATATGTGAAACCTTTTTTTTCTAAAGTTTCAACCATCCCAATCATATCCCAAACATGCTCACTCGCCCAAACCCACTTAAACGGCTCAATCAAATTCAACTTCCTAAAATCCTCAAGAAACGCATCAAAATAAAAATGACTAATCTCCGACGCCGTTTTACCTTCCTTCTTTGCCGACTTCTCAAGTTTATCCTCGCCCTCATCCGCATCCGACGTCAAATGCCCAACATCAGTCACATTAATAACATGCTTCACATCAAACCCATCATAAACCAAAACCCTCTTCAAAACATCCGCAAAAACATAACTCCGCAAATTCCCAATATGCTGATACCAATAAACCGTCGGCCCACAACTATAAACCCCAACCGACTTCCCCAAAGCCACAAACTTCTCCTTCTTCCGCGTCAAACTATTATACAATTTCAACATATTCACTTCAAGAATTTTACCCTTTTAATTTTTCCCCTCTCCGTATCAAAATCAACAACACAACATTTCCCATCAACAGCCGCCCCAGGATTCAAAACCAAAGTCTTCCCAATCTTACACTTCCCATCATTCTCATGAATATGTCCACCAATCGCCAAAACAGGCTGATACCTATCAATAATCCTTCTCGTTATCTTTGAGCCAGAATGCCCCTTTAATCTTTTCCCATAAGAAGTTTTAATATCAATCTTATCTAACTTACAATCATACGGCATATTATGGAAAATAAAAAAAACTTTGCCCTCTTTATTCTCTTTCTTAAACATTTTAAATATTTTATCTAAAATCACTCGATGCCTCCTATATGCTTCGCTTTTAACATTTCCCGGAGTTGTATGTCCAAATCCTCCAACAAAAGTCATTCCATTAAACTGCGTATATGCATAATCAAATCTATGAATATTTTTATATTTTTTAATAATCTTAGAAAAAAAATCTTGCTCATACCACCTCCACCCATTATTCTTAAGCCATTTATCTTCAAGGTATTGATCATTGAGGTTAGCATAATCCAAGTTCCCAATAATACTAATAACAGGCACTCCTAAATTATTCAAACTTTTCAAAACTTTCTCTCCTGCCTCCAAGTCCTTCAAAACAAATTCCCTAACCTTTTTCTTGCCAATAACTTCCCATAATTCAACATCTTTCCCATAACAATGCTTAAACCATATTTTCCTATAATTAAATGGACAATAATCCCCAAGACTAATAACTAAATCAATCCCCTTCGCCAACTTCTTCAACTTCACAGGAAGCCTCCCATGAAAGTCACCGATTGCCAATATCTTCATAATCCATAAAAAGAAAATCAATTAATAAATCCTATGGTAAAGTTACACAAGTCAGGCGAAGCCCTCACAACAACTAAAAACCAACAACTAACTACGTCAGCAGTTACGCAAGAACTTCAACATCAAAAAAATCAGTAGCATAAACCGCCCCATCCATCTTCACATCAATATGAAACCTCACCGTACAAAGCGGCGCATCCACCGGAATCAAAAACCTCACAATCCCATAATAATTTTGCCCCGGCGCAATCGACATCTGGTCAACCCGTCCCGTCGCAATCCAACTCTCAATATCGCTCTCTGCAAGCCCACACTTTTTCTTAGCATCCGGGTCCGAAACCGTCACCACATAACTAAACTCCCCAACTTCAGCAGTTCCCCTCTCTAAATTAGTAATCCCAAACGCAACACCCCAATCCTCATTCTGCCCAATCTTCGCAATCGCATTCGGCAAATAAACAACCGTCCTCTTATCCTCGACAAACAACTTATTAATCTCGCCCTTAACCTTCTCATTCATCTGCAAAATATTCTCCGATGACCCGCTAAAAATATTCTTAACCAAAACCAATCCCAAAATCAACATAGACATCGCCAACACAATAATCACTATCGTCCCAATCGACAACTCAATCGCCCCCTTCTTCCATCTCATAGAAAACAACAGCATCCTTTATTTATAAAAGTATTCATCAACAAACTTAAAAAGTCAAATAGCTCTTCCCTAACATGGGGCGGTAGCTCAGTGGGAGAGCACATGACTGAAGCTCATGGTGTCGAGGGTTCGATTCCCTCTCGTCCCATTCGAACCCGAGACGTCGAGAGCGAAAATCTTTGCTCGAATTTTTCAAAAATTTAAAATAGTGAAAAATTTTAGAGTAAAGTTTGAGTAGATTCCCTCTCGTCCCATTCAGTAAATATAAAAACAACAAAAACCAATTACTAACAACTAATAACCAACAACCAAACCATGTCCAAACTCGCTTTCGAGGCAAAAAGAAAATTCGTTCACATTCTTGGATTAGGCTACGTAATAATATACTACGTTGCCATGAAACTTCTCGGCAGCCAAATCGCAATTCTAATTCTCCTCGCAACTTTAATTCTTTTTATCGCGATTGAATTTTTTAGAGTAATCGAACACAGAAAAATCCCAATCTTCCATTTTTTATGGCGACCAAAAGAAGAAAACACCCTCGGCGGACAAGTCTATTACCTACTCGGATTAATTATCGCTCTCTCAATCTTTGAATTTCCAATCGCAATCGCAGTAATCCTAATGACAATCTTTGGTGACATGGCAGCAGCAATCTTCGGCATCGCCTTCGGAAAACACTGGATAAAAAAATTACACGAAACAGCATGGGAAGGCATCATCGCAGAATTCGTCGTCGACCTAATCATAGGATATTTAATTATAGGCAACTGGATAATCATAATCCCAATGGCAGCCATGGCAACATTCGTCGAAACAGTTTTTCCCCACGTCGACGACAACCTCGCAATCCCGGTCTTCGCTGGCTTCATCGGCCAAACACTAAAATTACTAATCCCTTAAATCTACAGTTATTCGCGCACAAAGTGTGAAACACTAGCGAGAAAAATTTTTAGCGACAGGTGTCCATTCATAGAATGGACAGTCGCGTCGTGAGGCGAAGCTCACGATAATTTTTCTCGCAGTAAATACGAAACTTTAGTTTAGTATGCCCCAACCAATATTAAAATAAATTTGTGAGGGTATCGCAAAACAAGTTTTTGTCCTGCAAACTTTTTTCTAAAAAGATTGCAGTGGGGAATAGGCCACGTTCTGTCAAACTTCGTTACTTATACACGAACAGTTTGTGCTAACATCAGACTAAGCTCGCGAAACTGCGATTGCATCAGGCAGGATGCTCGTTCCACATTTATCGTCTCTATACCAGAGCCACGCCTCTCGACGCTATGCTTTCACATATACCTTTGTCTTTAATGAACTAAATCACTAAAGGATGCGCGGACCTTCCTCAGCACCAGAAATCATTTTACATTTCCTTGGTCTTTAAACCGGCACCGACAGTTAGCTTCCCCACTCATAGTAACAAGTTACTACAACAAGCAACGCAAGAATACATTTATAAATTTAATTACTCTACAAAAATTATGAAAAAACTATATCTAATCCACGGTTGGGGCGGCTCTCCCTCAAGCGAAGGATGGTTCGGCTGGCTCATTAAAGAATGCAAAAAAAGAAACATCGAAATAGAAATCCCAAAAATGCCAAATACAAATGAACCAAAAATAAAAGAGTGGGTCGACAAATTAAAAGAAGTAGTCGAAACCAATAATGAAATTTATTTCGTAGGTCACAGCGTCGGATGTCAAGCAATTTTAAGATATTTAGAAACAATAAACTCAAACATCAAAATAAAAGGAATAGCACTAATAGCACCCTGGATGCACCTGGATGAGCAAACCATAAAAGAAGAAGGAGAAGAAGTCGAGGCAATCGCAAAACCTTGGATGGAAACGCCAATAGATTGGGACAAAGTCAAATCCCATTCAAACAATTTCATCGCAGTTTTCTCAGATAACGACCCATACGTCCCAATCTCCGACGCAGAATTTTTCAAACAAAAATTAAATACACAAACAATAATAAAACACAATGAAGAACATTTCAATGAAACCCAGGAAATCCCAGAACTTCTAAAATTATTCAAACAAAACAAACCATAATCACAACTTTCTCTTCTTCCCTCGCTTCTTCTCAACAATATTTTTAACCTTAAAAGAAAACAAAAAGAACCCGAACATCGCTAACCCATAAAACAAAAATATAAATTTAAACGGCAAAAACAACAACAACAGCGACGGAAATAACCTACTAACAAAATGATTTACATCAATAGCGGTGTTATACGGACCATAAAATCTCAATTCTTCTTTCCCTTTTAAAATATCAAAAAAGTAAGACTCCGTCGTCGCCTCCAGCATCGATAAACCTATACTTGCAAACACCAGAACTAATAAAACCAAATAAATATTCCCAACAAAAAAACAAAAAATAGCTATCAAACATGGAATCAAAAACCCAATCTTAAATATTTTTTTAAACCCAACCTTCCCAGCCAACTTTGAAAAATGATATGAAAAAATTATCAACGGAATAGCAATCGCAAACAAAAAGTACCCAACCCACTTTATATGAAGCCCGTTCTCGATGATAAAAACCGGAATAAAAATATAAATCAACGACCACCAAAAATTAACCCCTCCACCAAGGATATACGCCAACCTCCTATCTTTATCTTTAAAAAAGTCCTTAAAATTTCTTAGAACATTAGGATGTTCTTTTTCCTTAATCCCCGGGTCCCTTATTCCCGATATTTTAAAAAATAAAAGAGAAATCAAAATAAAAATAGCAGAGAGAACAAAAATCAAACTAATCCCATATTTTTCAGAAACAATTCCGGCAATCAAAGGTCCTATCAGCCACGCAAGATTCATAAAAGTATATATCAGTCCCTCATTCCTCGAAAGCTGTCTCTTACCAGAATCCTCCTTAACCAAAATTCCAAAACTCGTTATTCTCAAAGTATGCAACACCGTCACAAGAACAGCTATTAAAACCACAAAATAAAAATTAGTATTAATCGCAAACAACAAATAAGAAACAAAAAACAAAACAAGAGACAACGAAAACAATTTCGTCTTACTCGACCTCTCAATCAGCGTCGTTATAAAGAAAAAAGAAACGAACGAAACCAAAGTCAAGAACGTAGAAATAAATCCAACAATCGAAATATTATGAACAAAACTATCAAGATAAACCGCCCAAATTGTATCAGTAAAGGAAAAAGCAATCGACAAAACAAAAAGAACAATAGCAAGTTTCGCCATCTTAGTAACCACCATCCCCTTCTGCCTCCTCAAAATAAAACTCATCCCGAACATAAAACAATCAAGATTTTAAATCTTTAGAATTATATCAAAACAAGAACAGTATAAGAAACCACCAACTCATTCAACAAGTTGAACAAGTCAATCTTTTCACTCAGTTCGAAACAAGTTCTCCCCTCGTTCAAAGATACAATCTAACTAAGCAAATACAATTATAGCTTTTAGTAGACGCGGACTGAACAAATCGCGTGAGCTCAATGCTTACATCCCGTCTCTATCAACGCAGTCTTTTACTGCGGCATATGTTGATTCGTTTTGCGGACCGCTTCGTGCTTAGATGCCTTCAGCGCTTATCGGTTACAGCGTAGCTGCCCAGCCTGCTCATAACAACTGGTAGACCAGAGGCTGCGAACCCACGTTCCTCTCGTACTAAAGGGTCCTTCCACTCAATCAACAACACATCTAGTAGATATCATACAAACTGTCTCACGACGTTCTTAACCCAGCTAACGATCC
>CAZUXN010000006.1:0-38046 GCA_964624735.1 Candidatus Woesearchaeota archaeon
AAGCCAAATTCACCGCAGCGTAAGTCTTCCCCGAACCAGTCGCCATCTGAATCAAAGCCCGAGGATGATTCTCAGAAAGTGACTTCTTAATATTATCAATCGCCCTCTTCTGCGCAGACCACAACCGAGAATTCTCATAAGCCTTATTCTCAGCAAGCTTTCTCCTTAAATTCTTACCACGACCCTTCTTAACCAACTCCTCAAAATACTCCGGCCGATGAAACGCCTTAACATCCCTGCTCCTCGGCTTAGGGTCCCAATAATTAATAAACTTAAACTTCGAACCAGTCGCGATATACGCAAACGGAGGATTCTCATCTATCTTTTTAACCCACTCTGGAAATCCCTTAGAATATTTCTCAGCCTGAGGCTCCTTACTTATCAACGCTCCCTCACCCAACTTCTTAGCCTCAACAATACCAACAGCCTTTCCATTCACAAACAAAACATAATCCGCTTCTCCAACACTCCCCATCGGAAAATACTCAACAGCAACTCCCTTCGCAACACCCGGATTCGCATCGCTATAATTCTGGATCTCCCAACCACAATCCTCCAATAAGGGATTTATCTTCTCATGTCTCGCCCTATCCTCTGGCTTCAACGCGTATACCATACCCTACCAAGAAATACCACAATTTTAAGTTTATCTATTTGCCATCCCTAATAGCACCCAATTTTCTCAACCGAGAAATCACCCCACCCTTCTTTCTCCCTAATAACTCAGCAATCTCAGAATAAGACTTTCCATCCTTAAACAAACTCAAAAGTTGCATCTCCTCTTTCTCATCCCACGAGACATAAGCCTTCGGATACTCCTCACGTATTTTTTTAAAAGACTTATTTTTTTTTACCCCCATACACCACTCACAAGTCTCACCCGGACACTCCCCCTCCAACATCACCAAAGCCCCACGCCAAACATCCTCAGCTTTAGAAACATCCGTAGGCATCTTAACCAACTCCGTATCAAACACAACCTCTCCCGTCTCCGTCACACTCTTAGGAATATAAAACAACAAAAACCCAAAATCCTCCGTCTCATACCCATTCTTCCTAAGCAAAAAATTATACGTATCCAACTGATTCTGCGAAAACTCCGCCGTCCCCTCCTTCAACGGATACCCCCTCGTCTTATAATCCAACACAATCAACTTCCCATCCCTAACCAAAATATTATCAACCGCCCCTCTCAAAACATTCCCATCACCATCCCCCCAAGAAATCCCCTTAAAATTATTCTGCCAAACCACCATCTTCTCCTTATCATCAAAAATCTTCATCCCCACACACTCCCCACTCTCACAAATCTCAGGCGGCAAAACCCCCCGCTCCATAAACCTATCAAAATGCTCCTTCAAAATCCTATCCATCCCCGACGGCAAAGTCGGAAAAATCCCCTGAGGCCTCTTCCAAACCTTATGATGCGTAAGCCAAAAACACCGCGGACACTCATCCATCAACTTCAACGAACTCGGCGACAACTTATATCCCATCTCATATAAACAATCCCACACTATAAAAAATCTCCCCTCTCCCTAACAACTAATTACTAACAGCTAATCGCTCTTCCGCCGGCACCCTCGTCAAATCCGAAACTCTATCTCCATCCTTCAACCTAATAACCCGAACCCCCTGCGTCGCCCGCCCCATCACACGAATATTCTTCACCGGCGTCCTAATCACAATCCCTTTCTTCGTCGTCACAATAATATTATCATTCCCTACAACAGACTCTGATTTCACAATCTCCCCAGTCTTATCAGTCACCTTCATATTAATCACGCCCTTCCCCGCCCGCCCAGTCAAACGATAATCCTCAATCTCGCTCCTCTTCCCATAACCTTTTTTAGAAATAGTCAAAACTGAAAACCCCTGACTTCCGACTTCCGACGAAGTAACAGGAATAATCTCTAAAGAAACCACCTTATCATTTTTATTCAACTTAATTCCCGTTACTCCGTAAGACGCCCGCCCCATCGCCCGAACATCAGAACTCTTGAACCGAATCGCCTGCCCCTTCGCCGTAACCAACAAAACTTCCTGCCCTTCCTTCAACCGCTTAACATCAATCAAACTATCCGCCGTCTCGACAACCTTAATCGCCTTAATCCCACCTTTCCTCGGATGAGCAAACTGCGCCAACTCAATCTTCTTCACAACCCCTTTCTCCGTCGCCATCATCAAATAATCCTCAAATTTTTTCACCGACAAAATCGAAGTGACCCTCTCATCCTTCAACTCCAACAAATTTACAATCGCTTTGCCCTTCGTCGACTTAGCCGAAGCTGGAACTTCATACGCTTTCAACCAATGCACCTTCCCCTTATCCGTAAAAAACAACATATAATCATGCGTCGAACAAGTCAGCAACTCCTTAACAAAATCCCCCTCCGTCAACTCCGAACCAATCACCCCCTTCCCACCCCGTCGCTGTTCTTTGTATTGCTCCAAATCCAACCTCTTAATATAACCCCTATCAGTAATCGTCACAACCACATCTTTCTTATCAACCAAATCCTTCTCCTCCAATTCCCTCGCCACCCCAACAACCCTCGTCCTCCGAGCATCGCCATAAACATTCTTCAACTCCTCTAATTCCTTCCGAATAATTTTCAAAATCAATTTCTCGTCCCCAAGAATCTTCTGCAACTTCGCAATCAACTCCCTTAAATCCCGCTCCTCCCTCTTCAACTTGTCAAACTCCAACGAAGTAATCTGGTGCAACTTCATCTCCAAAATCGCCTCAACCTGCTTATCAGAAAGTTTATACTTAATCTTCAATTGCAACCCAGCATCAACCTTCGTCTTCGCCGCCCGAATCAATTTCACAACCGCATCAATATTTGTCTGAGCAACCAACAACCCCTCGACAATATGTAACCTACCCTCCGCCTTCGCCAAATCAAACTCATTCGTCTTCCTGACAACTTTCTGCCGATGTCCCACGTATACCTCAATATACTCACGCAAAGTCAACAACTTCGGCACACAATCAACCAACGCCAACATATTCGCATTAAACGCAACTCTCAACTGAGTATACTTATACAACCTATTCAAAGTAAACTTCGCTTCCGCCCCCTTCCTTAACTCAATCACAACACGGACCTTACCTTTCGACGACTCATCTCTAATATCCAAAACGTCCGGCAACTTCTTATCCCGAACCAACATCGCAATCTGCTCAACTAAAACTGATTTATTAACCTGATAAGGAATCTCATTAATCACAATCTTCGTCTTATCCTTAACTCTCTTCGACTCCTCAATAACAGTCTTCCCTTCAAGAATCAACTTCCCTCTCCCCTCGGTATAAATCCTCTTAATCTCTCCGCTAACACTTCCGCCCGTCGGAAAATCAGGCGCCCTAATCGCAGCAATCAACTCTTTATCCTCGCAATCCGGATTATCAAGCCAAGTCAAAATCGCATCACAGGTATTATTCAAATTGTGCGGCGGAATATTCGTCGCCATCCCAACAGCAATCCCACTCGCCCCATTCAAAAACAAAGCAGGTATACGCCCAGGCATCACAACCGGCTCCTCGGCAGTATTAGAATAATTCGGCATCATCTTCACCGTCTTCTTGTCAATATCCATTAACAACTCATCCGCAATCTTCGACATCTTTGCCTCGGTATACCTATACGCCGCCGCGCCATCTCCATCCATCGAACCAAAATTACCCTGCCCAATAACAAACGGATACCTCGAAGACCAATCCTGCGCCATCCTAACCATCGCCTCATAAATCGAAGCGTCCCCGTGCGGATGATACTTCCCCATCGTATCCCCGACAATCGCCGCCGACTTCTTCGTCTGCTTATTATAATAAATTCCCAAATCATTCATTGCCCACAAAATCCTACGATGAACCGGCTTCAACCCATCCTCCGCCGACGGCAACGCCCGCGCAACAATAACAGACATCGCATAATTCAAATAAGCCTCACGCATCTCCGACGAAATCTCTGCATCAATCAACTCCTTCGCCATCACTGACGCCTTCAACTCCTCGCGCCTCCGAGCAAATTCCTCAGACTCTTTCTCTGCCTTATCCACCTCTATCTCCTTAACCTCCCTATTCTCGATAACCTTATCCTTATTCATCTCTTCTTCCCCCTAAGTTTCCCCTTATCAACAACCAAAATCGGAAAACTCACATTGGTATACCCACACTTCAAACACTTCATCTTAGGTATAACCCCAAACAAATTCCCAAACCCAAAAACATACTTCACATCATAAGACTTACACTTCGGACAAAACGAAACCTTAACTTCATCCCCCATCACAACCCACCCCCACACAAAGTCAATCTACCGGCGACAGCCGTTCTACAGGGCAAAGCCCATTCTACCAGATTGGCAAAGCCAATCTGTTCTACCGGCGTAGCCGTTCTGATTTCTAAAATCTCCGATTTCATAAATCCACCTCCGCCTTCTCAGCATTCTCCTCAATAAAAGCCCGACGCGGAGCAACGGCATCTCCCATCAATAAACTAAAAGTCTCATCTGCCTCAACCGCATCCTCAACCGAAACCTGTTTCAACCGCCTCGTCTTAGGATTCATCGTCGTCGACCACAACTGCTCATCATTCATCTCGCCCAAACCTTTGAACCGGCTAACCTCACCCTTCCCAATCTCCGCCATCTTCTTATTCAACTCATCCCCCGAATAAACATAATAATCCTTATTCCCCTTCTTAATCTTATAAAACGGCGCAACCGCAACAAACACATGCCCGCCCTCAATCAACTCCGGCACATAACGATAAAACAGCGTCAACAACAACGCCTTGATATGCTGCCCATCAACATCCGCATCCGTCATAATTATAATCTTGTTATACCTCAACTTAGAAATATCAAAACTCTCCCCAACCCCTGTCCCAATCGCCGTAATCAAATTCGAAATCTGCTCACTCCCAAGTGCCTTCGCTGGATTCGACTTCTCAACATTCAAAACTTTCCCTCTCAATGGCAAAATCGCCTGAGTCTCTCTATCTCGC
Organism: Candidatus Woesearchaeota archaeon; assembly: GCA_964624735.1. Classification (GTDB taxonomy): domain Archaea; phylum Nanobdellota; class Nanobdellia; order Pacearchaeales; family GW2011-AR1; genus JAGVXH01. The sequence continues at coordinate 5,015 of CAZUXN010000006.1, forward strand.
CCGCCCTTGGCAGTCCCACCAGCCGAATCCCCCTCGACAACATAAAGCTCTGTCGTCTCTCTCTTCTTACTTGAACAATCAGCCAACTTCCCGGGTAACCCAGAACCAACACTCAGAGCATTCTTCCTCCGAACCAACTCCTTCGCTTTCTTCGCCGCCTCTCTCGCCCTCAAAGCCGAACTCGCCTTCGCCAAAATAACTTTACCAACCACCGGATTCTCCTCGAGAAAATCAGCCAAAGCAGAACTCGCCATAGAATCAACAATCCCCTTAATCTCGCCATTCCCCAACTTCGTCTTCGTCTGCCCCTCAAACTGCGGCTCCTGCATCTTCAACGAAATCACAGCAGTAATCCCCTCACGAACATCATCCCCCGTCAACTTCTGCCCATTCTTGAAAATCCCCTTCTTCGCCCCATAATCATTAATCGCCCTCGTCAACGCCGTCTTCAATCCAGCAACATGCGTCCCACCCTCAATCGTATTAATCGTATTCACAAACCCCTGAATATTCTCGTTATAAGAATCCGAATATTGAATCGCAACCTCTACAACAGTCTTCCCCTCTTCCCTCTTAAAATAAATCGGCTTCACATGAATCGGCTTCCTCGTCTTGTTCAACCATTTAACAAACTCAACCAAACCACCATCATAATGAAAAGAATTAACCTTCTCACTCTCTCCCCTAAAATCACTAAACACAATCTTCAATCCAGCATTCAAAAAACAAGTTTCTCTAAACCTCGTCGCCAAAGTCTTATAATCAAAATCGACAGTCGAAAAAATAGAATCATCCGGAACAAAAGTAACCTTCGTCCCATGCAAATTAGAGTTAGCCTTCCCAATAATTTTCATATCTCCCTTCGGTATACCTATCTTATATTCTTGCGCATAAACCTTCCCTCCCCTTGTAACCTCAACCCTCATATCCTTAGACAAAGCCGAAACAACAGAAATACCAACACCATGCAAACCTCCACTAACAGCATACGCCTTGTTGTCAAACTTCCCGCCAGCATGCAACTTCGTAACAATAATTTCCATCGCCGACTTCTTATAAATCGGATGCTCATCAACCGGCATCCCCCGCCCATCATCCTCAACAACAACTGACCCATCTTTATTTATTATAACATCAATCTTCGTCGCAACCCCTGCCATATGCTCATCAACCGAATTATCAACAACCTCATAAACCAAATGATGCAAACCATACTTATCAGTAGAACCAATATACATACTCGGCCTCTTCCGAACCGCCCCAAGCCCTTCCAAAACCGTAATATCTTTCGCAGAGTAATTATCTTTATTCATCACAAACGTCCTTATACGCCAAAAAACCAAACTTACTTTATAAACATTTAGGTCACAAAAATCAATTTTACCGACGACAAATTAAAAATCCCAGCTTTACTTCTTCCCCTTCTTAACCCACTTAACTTTCTTACTAACTCGCCCCATCTCAAAATTCTTCCGGCACTTAGAACTACAATAATATCTAACATCCCCAGACTTCTGCACAACCGTCGTCCCCCGCGGAAACTCATACCCCTTCTTGCAAAAACTACAAACCGGCATTATCTCAAACACCCCACTATCAATTCATCATAAAATCGGCAACGAAGTTGCCCAACATCTAAGGCAAACAGCGAACAGCGAACAGCGAACAGCGATGAATAAATCTTGAATTTATTCATTAACTCCTCCCCCCAAACTTGCTCTTCCCAATCCGCCTCGCCTCAATCTCTGTTTCCCTCAACATCAAAATATCACGCTTCGCCACCGGTCCCCGAACATTCCGCCTCATCGACTTCCCACGATTCTTCCCCTGTAAAATCTTGCACTTAACCTGAGTAATCTCACCACGCGTCCCGCCCCGACCCAACGTCGCCTCGACAATCGCCGGCACCGCGCCCTCCTCCGTCAACCTCTCAGAACCCCTCGACCCCGCACTCTTCTTCTCCTGCTTACTATCTTGTTTCTTATCCTGCTTCTTATCTTGTTTTTTCTTATCCTTTGCCATTTCATTCTATTCTCTATTTTCTATTCTCTATTTTCTATTCTCTATTTTCTGGAGGTCAGCTTCACCAACCTCAATAACAGCAACAGCCGCAGCCGGCCGATTAATCCCAACGGAAATCCCCAACTTCTCCCGCGAATCAGCCTCGACAAACTTAATCCCTTTCTCCTCACAAAGAATACTCAAATGCTGCACCAACTCCTTCGGCTCAACATCCGACGCGACAACAACCAACTTAGCAACCCCACGCTCAACAGCCTTAGTAACCTCGTTCACACCCTTGTCAACCTTCCCGGTCTTAGCCGCCTTCTCCACCACATCATATACAGTCGCCATTTTATATAATCAAGAATAACCCTCAGGAAATCCTTCATTGGTATAATTCATTTGAAAATTCGGTTTATAAAACTATCGCCACAAAACAAAAAAATTTTTAGGCAGTATTAAATCTCCAAATTGATTTTTCGGTTAATTCCCCATCAACACAAATTATCGGTAAAAGAACTTTATAATTTTCTACACCATTTGTATATTCAAAACGAGCAAGAAAAACAATTATGTCGTTATATGATATTATGTATTGCATATCTTCTTCTTTATTTAAATCAATATCATATACAGTCTTCCCGAGATTACTCTCAAATAAATCGGGATATAAATTATACCCCGTTACCCTATCTCCTATAATTCCCCACTCTCTTAAATATTGAACGGCAGAATAAGTATCATCGAATTCTTTGTATTCTCTTATATCAACATTAAGATTAAGTAAAGATCTTTCTTCTGCCATTCTTGTTTTTTCTTTCATTTCAGATTGGCAACTTACTAAAAATGAACTTTGAGGTTGAGGATTTTTTGAAATATCTACAGAGTTTAAAGAATTAGATGAAAAAATATCTTTCACATTTGACTTAAATGATTGAAAACTTGAAGGATAAATAAGAAAACTAACAATCAAACTTCCAACAACAAAGATTAAAACCCAAACAAAAATATCCCAAAATGTATATCTACTCATAAAACATATTGGAATTACTCGGTTTTAAACTTTGCTGAATTAACAACTAACTTGTTATTATTTAAAAATTAAATGAATAAAAAGTATAAACTGCAAAAATGCTAAAATCAAGAAGCCAGACATAGCATATATCATAATATTTTTTTGCCACGAAGTAGAAAGCAAAGAAAGAACTCCAAAAATAGTAACGGCAATCCCAATAAACATTAGTGCTCTTTCAAGATGAGGCTCTATTCCTAAAAAATTTTCCAAATCCATAATAACTATATAACAACCAGCTTTATAAAAATTATTATACTCTACTTCCACAAAACCTCAACATCATCCGTCCTCTCCCTCGGCGCAATATCAATTTCATCAACAGATTTACCCAAACCCTTCAAAAACATTTTAAGTCCAAGATACCCAATCATCCCCGCATTGTCAACCAACAAACTCCTATCAGGCACAAACAATTTACAACCTCGCTCCTCACACATAATCCTACACATTTCCTGAAGCCGAGAATTACAAGCAACCCCGCCCCCAAGCAACAATTCCTTCTTCCCAGTATGCGCCAACGCCCTCTCCGTCACCTCAACCAGCATCGCAAAAACAACCTCCTGCATCGAATACGCAATCTTATTTTTATCCTCGCCCTTCTCAATCAAATTCCTAATCTTAGTCTGCATCCCCGAAAACGCAACATCCATCCCCTTAACAGAATAAGGCAAATCAATCAACTCAGGAACCAAATCCTTTTCATCCTGGTCATCTTGCTCTTTCTTTAATTCTTCAACATAATCAGCAGCCATCTTCTGAATACAAGGCCCAGCAGGAAACCCAAGTCCCATAAACCTACCAACCGTATCAATAAAATTCCCAACACCCAAATCCAAAGTCTCACCAAAAACCCGATACTTCCCAGCCTCATAAGCAATCACCTGAGTATTCGCCCCCGACGCATAAAGCATAACCGGGTCCGTAGCTCCCCCGCCTCCACTAACGCCTAACCCCTTACCCCTAACGCCTAATTTTCCAATCTCCAAATGCGCAACGCAATGATTAACACAAACAACCGGTATACCAAGCCACCCCGCAACTTTCTTAACAAAATTCATACCTTCCAACAAACAAGGAGCCAACCCTGGCGCATTAGAAAACGCAACAGCATCGATATCTTTCTCTTCAGCCCCCGCCTCAACCAAAGCCTTCTCATACAAACCATCAGCAACTCCAGCATGATGCTTCCGAACTTCCAAAGGAATCATCCCGCCGCCCTCTGTGGTATACGAATCCTTAACATTCGACAAAATCTTCCCATCCATATCAACAACCGCAACCCCAAAAGTATGCGCCGTCGACTCAACCCCTAAAATCATACTAACCCCCTTAAAAATTCCAAATCCTTCTCGACCCTGCCAATATCTGTTCCAGTCTCAATAGTAACCCAGGCATCACTCGGCAACATCTTTAATATCTCCTCAACAGGAATATTAGACTCATCAAAAAACAAATGTCCATCGCCGACTCCAAGCTTCTGCCCCCCAATATGAAAATGAACCGGCTTTAATTTCAAAAACCGTTCAATAAATTTAATATAATCCTCGCCTAACTCTCTCGCAGCCCCAATAGCATGATTAACATCAAATATCAACCTCTTCCCCGTATCAAATAAAACTCTACTGGTATTCTCAGGAGAATAAACAAAATTATTTCTCTTGCCACAATTCTCAATCAAAATTCTATCATCAAATTTCTTCAAAAAATCAACCACTTGCTCAACCGAACAATCCTTATTAACCAACCGACCAGCATGCACAATAATTTTCTCAGCCCCATATTTATCCGCAAGCTCGACGGCAAAATCAATCGCCTCCATATTTTTCTCACTCAAAGATTTATCAGCACAATTAACACCAAACAAAAAATGCATCGCATGAACAACAATCGGCAAAGGATAATCCTCCAAAAAAGAATAATCCTCACCAACAACCGCCATCACTTCCAAAAAATCCGCCTTATCCTTAAAATAATCCGCAAACTCCGCATCAAAATAAGTCTTAACTCCAAATTTCATATTACTAAATATTCCCACGTTTTAAAAAGTTAAGCATAAAAATATAAATACTAGACTTATTTTCTAACACCATGATATCAAAAACAAATAAAAAAAGCCAAGTCAGTCTGAAGCCGAAGGCGTATCTAAAGCGAAGCGAATCTAAAGCCGAAGGCGTATCTGAAGCGAAGCGAATCTAATCCAATGGCTCCAGAAAAAGAAAAAACACTAATAGACTTCATAAAATTAGTCTCACCCGGAACCGCAATAAGAAATGTGATAGACGACTTACTCCGGTCAGGCCTCGGCGGAATGATCGTCTTCGACAAACCAGAATTATATTCTCAAAACATAGCAGAAGGCGGCTTCAGAATAAACTGCCGATTCACCTCCCAAAAACTTTTCGAACTTTGCAAAATGGACGCCGCCATAATAATCTCCCCCGACCTCAAACGAATCGTCCAGGCAAACGTCACAATGAACCCCGACCCATCAATACACACAACCGAAACCGGCACGCGACACAAATCAGCCGAACGAACCGCGAAACAAGCCAACACTTTCGTCATCGCAATCTCCGAACGAAGAAAAAAAACAACTCTCTACTATGGCTCATCCAGATACTACCTCAAATCAATCAACGAACTAATCCGAAACATAAGCTCAACACTCCAACTCTTAGAAAAACAAAGAGAACTCCTAAACGAAAACATATCCAACCTCAACCTCCTCGAAATGTCAGAACTCGTCTCAATTAGCGACGTCTGCCAAATCATCCAAAGAACCGAAATGATTCAAAAAATATCAAACTCCGTCAAACGTAACTTCACCGAACTCGGAAAAGAAGGTAGTATTATGCATATGCGATACCGAGAACTTCTAAAAGACGTCGAAAAAACCGAAAACGACATACTAAGGGACTACTCAACCCTACCACTAAAACGCTCCAAAACACTACTATCAAACCTAACCTTCGACGGACTCCAAGACCTCGACTCAATCGCAAGATTAATCATAGACAAAAACCCAGAAGAAACCGTCTCACCAAAAGGCTTCCGATTTCTATCCCACCTCACCCTCTCCGAAAAAGAAATCTCCCAAATAATAAAACAATATAAAAACATCGAGAACATCACAAAACTAAACTCCGCCGACTTAGAACCAATTCTAAAAAACCGAGCCAACACAATCTACGAAGAAATCCGAAACCTCCGAGAACAAGTCTTAAGCGGAAAGATAATCTGCTAATGCTAACCAAACCCCAACTTCAAAAAATAAAAGAAAACCTAGAAGCCTCACAAAACCCACTCTTCTTCTTCGACAACGACGCCGACGGACTCTGCGCCTTCCTAATTCTAAGACGAGCATTAGACCGAGGCAAAGGCATCGCAATAAAATCCTTCCCAGACCTAAAAGAACAATACGTCAAAAAAGTAGACGAACTTCAACCAGACCTAGTCATAATCCTAGACAAAGCCGAACTCAGCAAAGAATTCGCAGAACAAGTCGAACAAAAAAACATCCCAATGCTCTGGCTCGACCACCACGAAACAAAAACCCCAAAAGAAACAATCCAAAAAACATCCTACTACAACACATTAGAAGCCGCCAAATCAGTCTACAAGCGAAGCGGTCTACCAGTCGAAGGCAGTCTAATTGCCGAACCAACAACATACATCGCACAAAAAATCTTCAATCGCTCAGAAGACCTATGGCTCGCAACAATCGGATGCATCGGAGACGCATATATGCCAGATTTCGCAAACCAATTCGCAAAACAAAACCCAGAACTACTAAACCCAAACCTCGAACCATTCGAAGCTCTCCACTCAAGCGAAATCGGCAGAATAATCCGCATGCTAAACTTCGGGCTCATGGACACAATCACTAACGTCGTCACCCTGATAAAATATTTATTCAAAGCCAACAACGCCCAAGACATCCTCGAAGAAAACAACTCCACAAAACAACTCCACAAAAGATACAACGAACTAAACAAATTCCTAAACAAACAAATAGAAAAAGCAGAAACAGAATTAGACCCAAAATCCAACATTCTTTTTTTCTCTTACTCCGGCAATAATTCAATATCATCCGAAATCGCAAACCAACTTTACTACAACCATAAAGACAAACTAATCGTCGTCGCATTCAGGCGCCCAGAAAAAATAAACATATCAATCCGAGGGAAAAACGCTTTAAAAATAACAAACAAAGCAATCGCGAATATCGAAGATGCAACCGGTGGCGGACATCAAGAAGCAACCGGCGCAATGATTCCCGTCGACAGTCTCGAACAATTCAAAAAAAACATTTATCATATTTTAAAATAAACCTAAAAAACCACATCGCCCAAAGATCTTCCAAGTCCTGGAATATCTGAACTATCTGATGTTCTACCAAACTTCCCATTATTCAAACGAGGCAAAGTAACATTTCCCGTAGCTCCTATATGAACATATAACTCGCTTCCTGACAACCTAACAAGACTATAACGACCTACCCCCGATCCTTCACTTTTTTGAGATTCCTTCAAAACCTGTGCCCCCAGTTCTTCCGCCTCGTCTCTACTAAAACCATCACCACCTCCAAATTTTTTAAATTTACCATCATTACAAGAGTATTCCCACCATAAACCAAACTTACTTACAGTCATCAACAAAATACAAATTTAAACATTATAAACATTTATATACTACACCTCACACATCAAAACATGACTACAAAACTAGCCATCCCAATTCAAAATTACTAAATCTATTAGTCACAACTCTTCTATGTCCCCAAAAAATAAAGAACAAATTGCAAGAGAAAATATTCTTCGTGAAAGCTCAGAAGCCGAAGGTATACCAATAAAAGGCTACGACTTCGACAACGGAGTTAACTACGAAAAACTAATCGACTCTTATGAAACAACCGGAGCACAAGCATCAAGCCTCGCACAAGCAATAAAAATAACCAAAAAAATGCGCGAACAAAAAGCATTCATCTACCTTGGCTACACATCAAACATGGTCACATCCGGACTTCGAGACATCTTCAGATTCCTCGCGAAACACAAACTCATCGACGTAATCGTGACAACTGCCGGCGGAATTGAAGAAGATATAATAAAATGCCTCGGAGATTTTAAACTCGGAGATTTCAAATTAAATGGCGCAAGCCTCCGAGAAAAAGGAATCAACCGCGCCGGGAACATGCTAATCCCAAACTCACGATACTGCAAATTCGAAGACTTCATAATGCCCATCCTCAAAAAACACAAAGACAAAACAATCCCCACATCAAAACTAATCAACCTACTAGGAAAAGAAATCGACAACGAAGAATCAATCTACTACTGGACCCAAAAAAACAACATCCCAGTATTCTGCCCAGCAATAACCGACGGCAGCCTCGGCGACATGATATATTTTTTCAAAAACAAAAACAAAAACTTCAAAATCGATGTTTCAGACGACATCGTAGAAATAAACAACTCAACAATCGGCAAAATTAAAACCGGCGTCATAATTCTCGGAGCAGGAATAATGAAACACCACATCTTAAACGCAAACATGTTTCGAAACGGCGCAGACTTCGCAGTTTACATAAACAGCGCACAAGAAAACGACGCATCAGATTCCGGCGCACTCCCCGAAGAAGCAATCTCCTGGGGCAAACTCACAAAAAACTGCGAATCTGTAAAAGTCCACGGCGACGCCACAATTCTATTCCCACTAATCGTAGCCCAAACATTCGCCGCCCGAACATAAGAACGAAGTTTTCCGAAATCGCACCACGAACCTACCACCTAATACCTACCACCTAACCCCTCGAACATCTCAAATGTTCGCCAACCTATCCTGAACACAAAAAGCCCGACGAGCAATCTCTCCAACACATTCATCCCTACCCTCAAGCGCCAAAAACATTTCCCTAGCCTGCTCAACCTTATCCATAAACCCTCCAACTTTTAATTATAAATTTCATTTAAACTCCACACCTCGTTTCTCCAAAAAACTCATTACCGCCCTATCAACAAAATTCCTCTTCGACGGAAACTCAATTTTAATTTTCTTATCAGAAATAAACTTATCAATCTCCTCATCAAGCCACCGACTCACCCGAATAACCCTATCATTCCTCCCAACACGTGTCACCATAAGAATACATTTGGTAACCAAGACTATATAAATATTTCGCAAAATCGACACGCGGCAAGGCAGACATTGCCCGCCGAGTATAAATCTCGAAACACAAAGTGTTTCGCAAATCCAACAAAACCGCCAAGTATAAATAAGCAAACCTTAGTTCGCCAAATTCAAACACTACAAACTAAACCTACCACGCAATCGTCTTCGGCTCCCGCCTAACATACTGAAAATCTCCCTGCAATTCATAAACCTCAATCGAAGTCTCGACCTGATCATCAAAATACCTAATCTGATACTCCCGCTCGTTCTCCGGATTAAACACCTCAATAATCATCTCATTCGTATCCTTATGCGCCTGAAACAAATACTGCTTATCAACAACCATCGCCTTCCCATTAATCCAAATCTTATCTCCCTCGACCAACTCGCCCAACGGCCGCGACTGCCCCTCAATCTTCAAAACAACCTCATCATCCATAACCCCAAAAAAGATTCACATTTTATAAAACTATTTCTTCCTCAAAAAACAAACACCCCCCATTAATATATATCGGTAGAGAATTTCGCAGTATAAAAATTTTTGCCGTGTACTAACGTACATAAGAAAATTTTTATCAAGAAATTATCAGCGAGATAGATTAATAACTCTTCCCAGCATAAACAACAACATTAGCCTTCTTCCCGCAAAACAAACACTTCCCCAATTTCTTCCCTGTCCTCTGTCCTCTGTCCTCTGTCGTCTCACTCTCGCTCGCGAGAGTGCCCATAACCCGAGCCTGCAACTCCTTCTCAATAAACTCAGCACAACTTTTTCCATTTTTATCACAAGAACAAAAACCAACCCTAGCAATTTTCCCAGAATCCAAAACTTTCTTAATCTCACTCTTCGAAGAACAATCAATAATTCTCGACGCAAAATCCTCATTAGCCCGAGCAATCAACCTCTCATCATACTCCGCCCCAAAATTCTTAATCGTCTCAGCCAAATCCTCAATCTTAACTGAAACCTTCTCCCGAGTATCCCGAATAAAAACAACAACCTCGCCCTTCTCAATCTCCCGAGCCCCAACCTCAATCCTAAAAGGCACCCCCTTCATCTCCCAATAAAAAAACTTCTCGCCCGCCCTCTTCTCCGAATCATCAATCTCAACATCAATATAATCCTTCATCAAATCCGCTCGAATCTTATTTATCAATTCTGTCTTCTGTCTTCTGTCTTCTGTCTTCTCTTTCCCCACCGGAATCACAACTACTTGAACTGGGGAAAGCGTATAAGGCAAAACCAAACCAGCATCATCCCCATGCACAGAAATCACCGACGCCAAAATACGAGACATCGCCGGACCATAACAAGTCAACCATGGCACCCTATCCTTCTCTTTATCATCCTTAAACTTCAACCCAAACGCCTTAACAAAATGCTGACTAATCAAATGCGTCGACGGCTGTTGAATAATCCGACCATCAGGCATAATCGAATCCGACCCAATCGTATACTCCGCCCCGGGAAACTTGTCCCACTCCGGCCTCTTCATCGCCAAAAACGGCACCCCAAAAATCTTATGCATAACCTCCTCCGTCATCACAATATCATCCCGAACCTGCGCCTCCGCCTCCTTCTTGCTCGCAAATGCATCATGCGACTCAATCCAATGAAATTCCCGACTTCTAATCAACGGCCGCGTCGCCTTCGTCTCATTCCTAAAAACATTCGCCCTCTGATATATCTTCATCGGCAAATCACGATAACTCCGAATCCAAATCTTATACAAATCATAAAACGCAGTCTCGCTCGTCGGTCTCAACGCCAATCTTTCCTCTCCCTGCTTTTTCTCCAACCAAAAAACATCAGGCGCAAACCCCTCGACATGACTACTCTCTTTCTCAAAATTCCCTTCAGGGATCACCGCCGGGAAAATCACAGAAGAATGTCCCGTTGCCCTCAACGCAGATTCATAAATCTTATACATCTTCTCGATTATCCTCGCACCCCACGGCCGAATCACGACAAATCCTTTCACCCCATACCTCAAATCAACAATTTCTGCCTTCGCTAAAATCTCGCTATACCACTCACTAAAATTATCATTCTTTGAAATATTAAAAGTCGTCTTCCCCATTAATAATAAAACCAACCACCATATTTAAAACTACTCTTCCAAAATCGAAACTTCATAATTCACAAAACAAATCGCAACCAACGCCGTCCCAAACTTTTTCTTCGGCTCAACCGACTTCGAATTCACAACAATCTCCCGCATCTCAAACTTTTCATCAAACCCATTCGTGTACAACTCATTCAAACTCATCCTCAACTCCGCCTCAGCCTCCTCAATCGACTTCGACCCATTATATTCAGAAACCAACCCCCCATACTTCTCACCAGTCTTCTTGTCATAAAGCCACCCATAAATAATAGAAGCCGTCGCTCGCTCACCCCTCCCACAATTCGCAACAGCCGAAATCGTCTCCATCACCGAACCATGAACAGAATTCTGATAAGAAACCTCCCTCGCTATCCCAGGCAAAATCGACGAATAAGTCATAATATTACACATCTCAATCCCGGCATCCTTCAAAGCCAAATGATAAGAACCGGCATGAATCGCAATGTCGCTCTCACCGACGCCCTTCGCAACAAAAAAATCCCTCGGCACCCTTCTCCCAATAACAACTTCCTTCACTACCGCCACCCCCAAATTTTACAACTCATAATTAATCACTAAGCATAACATCAATATTTTTAAATATTACTAAACCAAACGAGCTCGGGAAGAATCGAACTCCCATCTTCAGGGCCGAAACCTGATATTCTATCCATTAAACTACGAGCTCCAACATTCCAACTATAAATGATTTTATAAGATTAACGCTAAAGATTAACCACCCCCAAACAATTAAAAGTATCCTAAGCCTAAAAACAACAGGTGATACTATGAATAAAAAATTCTGGGCAACAACATTCACCCTAAGCGGAACTATAATCGGAGCCGGAATCCTCGGTCTCCCATATATCTTCGCCAAATCAGGTTTTCTCGTCGGACTCTTCTGGCTAATCACAATCGGCGCAATAATGACATTCGTAAACCTATGCCTCGGAGAAATCGCTCTCAGAACAAAAAGCCGGCACCAACTCTCAGGCTACGCCGGAAAATATCTCGGAAAATGGGGCAAACGCATCATGTTCTTCGCAATGATATTTGGAGTCTACTCCGCCCTTCTCGCCTACTTAATCGGTGAAGGCGAATCACTATCAAAACTCATACCCGGAAACATTCACCCGCTCATCCTCGGCATCGGCTTCTGGCTAATTATGACCCTCCTAATAAAAGAAGGGCTCAAGGGACTCAAAAAAATCGAAACATGGGGCGTCATCGCAGTCATCACAATCATCATCGCAATCTTCATCAAATTCTTACCACAAATCCAAACATCAAACCTCTTAATATTGAACCAATCAAACTTCATCCTACCAATCGGCATCGTCATCTTCGCGCTAATGGGATTCACCTCAATCTCCGAACTCCGCGAAGAAATCCAAGGCCAAGAAAAACTCCTCAAAAAAGCAATCATCCTCGGAAGTACAATCCCTATAATACTATACATCATCTTCGCTGCAACAATCATCGGCGTCCTCGGCAAAAATATCACCCAAGTCGCAACCCTATCTTTCGGCCCATTTATGACAATCCTCGGAATCTTCACAATGCTCACGTCCTACTTCGTCCTATCATTCTCTCTCCACGACACACTAAAATACGACCTCAAAACCAATAAAAAAACCAACACCCTAATCACTTCAATCGCCCCTCTCCTTCTCTACATCCTAATCACAAAATTCAATCTCCTCGGCTTCTCTTCTGTCCTCAGCATCGGCGGCGTCATCTCCGGCGGACTAACCGGCATCCTAATAATCATAATAAACAAACGCGCCAAACAAGCAACAAAAACAAACAAAAATCCCGAAATCAACATGCCAATCAACTGGCTCCTAATAATCATCCTCTCAATCATCTTCATCGCCGGCATCATCCTCGAATTCCTCCATTAGTTAACTTTAAAAACCACCCTTCCCAAAAAATCAAGTAAAGAACGAGAACAATTAAATGACATTTCTAATATTAAATTAATCAGGAGGAAACAATGAAGTTATACGTAGGAAATCTACCATGGGATATTGACCAAAACGGGCTAAAAAAACTCTTCTCGCCATACGACGTAGAAGAAGTAACCCTTATTACTGATAAATATTCAGGCAGATCAAAAGGTTTCGGTTTTGTAACAATTGCAAAAGATACATCTGCTCAAAAAGCAATTTCAGAAATGCATCAAAAAGAAATAGACGGCCGACCACTAACTGTTAGTGAGGCGCGACCAATGGTTCAGCGAGACGGCTCTTCGCAAGCATCGTCAAACAAATCAGGCTCAAATGAAGCCCCAATGGCAAATCCTTCAGCAATCGAAAACACTGAAGACAAATTTGATGAAGAAGAATCACCAGAAATAATCGACGAAGACACCGCCCCAGAAGACGAAGAAGAAGACACTGAATAAAAGTAATCTTTAACTAACACACATTTTATTTTTTATTATTACAAATTTACCCGACCCCAAGAACAACAGCCACCGCAGAAACAATAACTAAAATACTAAGCGTCACAATAAGAATCAGCTTCAAAAAACCTTTTTCTTCAATTCTTTCTTTTTTTGTCAAAATCCTAATCCTTCCATCTCTACTATACTTATTTTCAATCAAAGCTCCAATCAACAACCCAGCCGCCAATCCAATCGCTGGACCGAATGCAACATTCCCGACAAAAACTCCAAACGGCAACCCAATACAAATCCCAAACACCAATCCCAAAGCAACAAAATGACCCTCAGGATACCGCCCTCTTTTTTTCAATAACTCACCACGTTCTCCAACAACCATCGCAATAAAAATTCCAACAACAAAGACCACAACCAAAACCGCAATCACCGCCACCTCTATCATCAAAGAACCAAGAAAACACCATTTAAATATTTAATCGTCCCACGATTATTCCTATAAAAAATAAAAATAAAAAATTTATTTGTTATTATCAATCATCAAACGAATCATCAGATCCTTCAGTATCATCATCCCATTCAGCACACATTTTTGTATCCTCCAAATTTAGATAACAATTTGAACATCATCGGAATATAAACCTTTTGGTTTCTCCAGTTCAAAACCGCACAATTTAAATATCAGCTTACATTACTAAAATAAGAATTACAACTTAATTAAATAGAGGTGAAAAAATATGCCAGCAAAAAAGAAAGCAACAAAGAAGAAGGCCGCAAAAAAAAAGAAAAAAAAGTAGTTAACAAAAATAAACATATCTTTTTTATTTAATTATATTCAACACACAACAAACAAATCCCGACGGCATAAACAAAAAACCAAATAGCCATCGACACATTTTTATACTAAACTTTCCTGATTAAATCATGCCAATAAGAAAAAGAACAAACAAAGAACCCGACGTCGACATTAAAATCAGAAATCTTGATAAAGCAATCAAATCAAAAAAAATAAAATGCAATTATCACCCATGCGGCAACTTCTGGATTTTCGGTTCAGCCCTCGCAATGGTCATCTCCTACGAACGCTCAGCATCAATCCTATACGCAATCCTCCACGGCGCCATAAGCTGGTTCTACATCCTATTCCGCGCAATGCAAATCTGGGGCTGGTTCTAGAATCTCAATCTTCACAAACAAATACCCAAACTATTTTTACCATCTAAGCTTTCCGTTCTACTTATTCAAACTCCAAATAGCCCAATTCAAAAAACTAGCAAAAGAAACCCAAAGAAAATACGGTATCACCAAATATCCCGAATAAGAATTCACAAAATAAAAATAAACCCCTGTTGCCAAAATAAAAACCAACAAAACAAATATCTCAATCAAAGACCACAACGGATTATTCAAACCAAAAAACAAATAGCTCCACAAAACATTCAAAACAAACTGAATCCCAAACAAAACCAACGCAATAGACCTAATCTTCGACGACGGAGAAACCCAAACAAGATACAAAGCAACCCCCATCAGCGTAAACAACAAAGTCCAAACCGGAGCAAACACCCAACTCGGCGGATTAAAAGAAGGCTTATCAATTCCCTTATACCACGACCCATCAGAAGCCGTCCACAAAGCCCCAATCGCACCAATCAAATTACAAGCAACAATCAACCCAAGCAATAAAAACCAATTAATCTTCATACTAAAACAAACGTTTCCAAACTTTATAAACAATGGTAAGAATAAATCTAATCAACCCAAACAAACTAACAGACCAACATCTAATCGCCGAATACAACGAAATCCTAATGCTAATCGGCCACATAAAAAAATTCCCAAAGATATACTCGCAACCAAAAACCTACACCCTCGGCAAAGGCCACATCAACTTCTTCAAAAACAAAATCAAATACCTAAAAAACCGACACGAGCTAATCAAAAAAGAAATGAAAAAACGAAAATTCAAACCAACCAAGACGATAAAACTAAGCCAATTCAAAAAAGAACAAAAAGAAAACTGGAAACCGAAGAAAAAAGACTTCGAAATAATTAAGAAAAGAATAATCAGTAAGATAAAATTAAAACCAAATTACTACAGATATTACGGGAAAAAAAAGAGCCTAAAATTTTTCATTAACTTACTGGAATAGTCGCCGCGGCGACGCGGTATATCTGGGAACGCCTGTTCCTCAAAATGCCCCCTTCCCCAAAACACCCTACTCCCAATCGCCGTCCGTCCGTCCCCCGTCACCATCGTCCGCTCCATCACCATCTAGTTATTTTCTTATGTTAATATCGCTACGCTCGTATAACTTAAAATTAATTATTGTGGAACTTGAGTAGCAGGAACTTGGGCAGGCACGTGAACGTTCTGAGTATCCTTTTTCCCAAAAAAATAATAAATCAAAACGGGAACATTAAACAAAGCTAAAAAAATCAATCCATACCTCAAAATAATCCCCGCATCAAAAATAGCCAAAACATTCGGCAAACCAGATGCGCTAATACTATCTTCCATACCGAACATAGCACCAAACCAAAAATATAAAATCGAGAAAACAATCAACACAACAATAAGCGCAACCAAGGAACTCCAAAGATTTGTCTTCAATACTTCTTTCTTAGAATGCTTCTTTAAATAAATAAAGGGGATAAGCCCTACAATCAATGAAGTAATATACACAAAATTCCCTCCAAGAAAACTAGCTAAAAGTATAACAACTATAGACAACAAAATAGATTGTATCACCACCATCTTTCCCATATCAATCCATCCCCAATAATCTTCTTTATAATCTCCGTCACAGCTTTATAATCCGCCCTCCTCTCGCTAAGACGCATAACCTCACCAATCAAATAATTCAAAGAAGTAACCTTACCACTTCTATATTCAGAAACAACATGCCCATTTTCAGAAACAACCTGCCGACACAAATTCTCAACCGCCTCATCCCCAATCATCCCAATATCCTTACCCCCAGCAATCGAAAATGAAACAGGCACAAAATCATTCATAATCTGCTTCCCCTTCAACTTCGTTATCTTCCCCGACGAAACCGCCCCAATCAATTCCGCTAAATGCTCCGGCAAAATCTCAACATCCTCATCCTCAAGCGTCTTCTTGTTATAATTCAAAACCCGCAACAACTCAACAGTAACCCAAGGCAACATCTTCTTCACTCTCTTATTCCTATCCTTTTCATCCTTTTCATCCTGCGAATTTGCTAAAGCTTCAAAAAATTCAACAAGTTCCAAATTCCTCGTCAATATCCTCGCATCACTCTCGCCAACTTTATATTTCTTCAACAACCTCTCTAATTTCACCTCAGGCATTTCCGGCAAACCCCTTCTTATCCCCTCAACAAATTTTTTATCAATCCTCAAAACCGGTAAATCTGGCTCCGGAATAAACCTATAGTCCGCCGCACCCTCCTTTAATCTCATCTTAATTGTCTTCCCAGTCTCCTCGTCAAACGCCAAAGTCTCCCTCTCTTGCACAATCCCTTCCCTAAAATTCTCAATCTGCCTCGCAATCTCATAATTAATCGCCTTCCTAATCTTTTCCAACGAATTCAAATTCTTCATCTCAACCCTCTCGCCATAAGTCGACACATTTACATCCACTTTAATCCCCGCATTTCTCCGCACCGCCTTGATATAACTCAAACTCAAAACTAAATTCTTCAACCACTCAACAACTTGCTCAGCGTCGCTAAATTCCGGCTCAGTCACAATCTCAATCAACGGCAACCCAGACCTATTATAATTAATTCTCCCATTATCTGGATTCCACTGCGCCGGGTCCTCCTCCAAATGCGCCTCAATAATACTAATCCCTCGAAATTTCCCACCAACCGCACACGGCGTCGAATGCGGCCCCGAAATCGTCATCTGATAACCCTTCGGCAAATCTGCCCACGAATAATGTTTCCTCTGCCAAACCAAATCCTTCACAGAAATCTTCGAGCCCAAAACCAACGCAACCTCAACCATTTTCCTAACAGCCTCACTATTAACACCCATCGGCTTCGACCCCGGCGTCCCCGTGCAAATCGGACAAATCCTATCATTCACCCCTGTTATCTGTCCTCTGTCGCCTGTCGCCTCCGCGCTCCGCGCTGAGCACATACAAAACAACTTCTCCCGAGTATCCAAATAACCATGCACCTCCAAACCTATCTTCACCGGAAACGCCTTCATAAAAACCAAAACCACCAAACCTTTTTATATCTTCTCAAACTAAATATAATATGGACAAAGAAGAACTAAAAAACGAATTAGAATTCTGCCTAAAACTTTGGGAAGAAAAAGGCGGATGCAACTTCGGCGGTTCAACAAAATGCAAAGAATGTGCAACCCCGTATTTACTACTAAAATTAATCTCAGGCGAAATCCTCCACGACGAAAACATGCAAAGATTAACACTAAACGAATGGAAAGAAAAACTTAAACAACTATGAAAACAAAAACCTTCCAACCCGGCGACAAAATCAAACTCAGAACAAAAACAAAAACATGGACAGGCCACGCCCTCGAATCCCACGACACAGAAATAATCCTCCTAAAACTAAACTCTGGCTACAACATCGGAATAAGAGAAAACGAAATCCTCGACGCCAAAATCATCTCACAGCGAAGCGAACTTAAAGCAAAGCGAACTGAAAGCGAAGCGAACTTAAAGCAAAGCGAACTGCCTCGCGTCGCAATCATAATTACAGGCGGAACAATATCCTCACGACTCGACCCAAAAACCGGCGGCGTAATTCCAACCGACAAAGAAACAATTTTAAACATTGCCCCGCAAATAAAAGAAATCTGCAACCCAATTCTCATCAGTCCCTTCATGAAATTCTCAGAAAATATGTCATTCTCCGACTGGAAAAAAATCGCCGAAACCTGCGAACAATACCTCAACGACAAAACCATCGACGGCATAATCATAACTCACGGCACCGATTTCCTCCACTACACCGCATCAGTACTTTCATTCTTCATCAAAAATTTAAACAAACCAATCGCACTAACCTACTCGCAAAGAAGCATCGACCGAGCCTCAACCGACGCCGCATTAAACTTAATCTGCGCCGCAAAATACGCAACATCAGACATTGCCGAAATTGCACTAATCGGACATAAAGATACAAATGATAATATCTGCCTCGCAATGCCCGCAACAAAAATCCGAAAAATGCACACCTCCCGACGAGATACCTTCAAAATAATCAACGACACCCCCATCGCAGAAATCACCCCAAAAAAAATAACAATCCTAAAAACTTTCAACGCAAAAGATAAATCAAAAAAAGTAAAACTCGACACAAAATTCAACGACAAAGTCGCACTTGTTCAAATCTATCCAGGACAAGACCCGGCAATCCTCAAATTCTACGAACAACAAAATTACAAAGGAATAATCCTCGAAGTCACTGGCATCGGACAAGTCCCCTCACAAGACGCAAAATTTAACTGGCTCCCAAAAATAAAAAAAGCGATAGACAAAGGAATCATAATCTGCGCAACCCCTCAAACAATCTACGGACGACTAAACCCAAACATCTACTCCGCCGGACGAGAACTCCAAAAAACTGGAATCATTTTCCTCGAAGATATGACAACAGAAACAGCATTTACAAAACTCGGTTGGGTTCTCGGACACAAAACCTGGAACCCCGAACAAAAGATGTTAGAAAATATATCTAACGAAATAAATAAATAAAAATTATTTTTTAATATCCCAAGCAATAGGATATCTCGTCGCCACAGCATTATATATTGCAATCATTATCAAAACAAGAATATATCCCACAATCCCGCCAATAACCGGAGCATAAACAAACGTCTGAAGCGCAGTAAGTTGAATTCCACTAGCTAACAAAACATCCCTTAAACTCCATTGAAGCACACCCAAGAGCAGATATACCACCAAGGCAAACACACCGAAAAACACGGCAGACCCATACTTAATTTTCGTTAATTTCATTTTCACCTCCACCATAATCAAGAAAACAACTTATTTAAACCTTGTTGTATTTTCACAAATATGAAAAACCTTGCTCTCCAAAAAAACGACCAGCGACCAGCGACCAGCGACCAGCCCGAAAAACAAAGTTTTTCGCAAACCGGACTAAAATGCGGTTTAGAAATCCACCAACAACTCGACACCCACAAACTTTTCTGCGAATGCCCGTCTTTCCTCCGAAACGACGAACCAGAATACGAAATTGAAAGAACCTTAAACCCCGTCATCGGCGAAACCGGTGAAATCGACGTCGCTGCCGCCCACGAAAAAACAAAAAACAAAAAATTCAAATATCAGGTCTATAACACAAACTGCCTTGTAGAACTCGACGAAGAACCTCCACATCCAATAAATCAAGAAGCCCTAAAAATCGCACTCCAAATCGCCCACCTCTTAAACTGCAAAATTTTCCCAATAACACAAGTCATGCGTAAAACAGTCATCGACGGTTCAAACACAACCGGATTCCAACGAACAGCACTAATCGCCCACGACGGCCATATCGAAATTTCATCCGGCAAAATTCCAATCGACGCAATCATGCTCGAAGAAGACGCAGCCCGACCAACTAACAACCAAGGACCAACGACCAAGAACGAGAAAACCTACAAATTAGACCGATTAGGTATCCCTCTCGTCGAAATTGCAACGGGTCCGAACATGCACACCCCAAAAGAAATCAAAGAAGCCGCATTAAAAATCGGAGAAATCCTCCGAGCCTGCAAAGTCAAAAGAGGAATCGGAACAATCCGACAAGACGTTAATATCTCAATCAAAGGAAGCAAGCGCGTCGAAATCAAAGGATTCCAAGACCAAAAAATGATGATAACAACAATCGAAAAAGAAATCGAAAGACAACAAGAATGCATCAAAAACAAATCCTGCAAAAACGAAGTTCGAAACGCACTCCCAAACGGAACATCAGAATTCTTAAGACCAATGCCCGGCGCCGCAAGAATGTACCCCGAAACCGACGTCCCTCTACTGAAAATATCAAGACAACTAATCGATGAAACGAAAAAAAACTTACCAAAACTAATTTCAGAACACAAATCCTACCTCGACGAATTCGGATTAAACCCAGAACTAATAAAACTAATCCTCAAACAAAACAAAACAGAAGACTTCAAAATCCTAATCCAAGAACACAACAATCCAAACCTCGTAGCCAAAATGCTAACACTTTACCAATCCAAACAAAAAATCAAAACAGACAAACTCGAAGAAATCCTAGAAAACCTAAACAACAAAACAATCTCAGAAAACCAAATCAAAACAATAATGCAAAAAATCTCCGAAGGTAGATCCCTAAAAGAAGCATCACAAAAATCCGACATCAACCTAAAAAAAGAAGCCCAAAAAATCATCAAAGAAAAACCCGACTTATCCCAAGGCGCCTACATGGGACTCATCATGGGAAAATTCAAAGGCCAAGTCTCAGGAAAAGAAGTCGCCGACATTTTAAAAAAACTAACTTAAGACAGATGCATCTCTCCAATACCTCTCCAAATTTCCCAAAGTCAATCTCTCAGCCATCTGAGTATCATAATAATCCTTCACTCCCTTCTCTAAATCCCATTTAAAACTCCAACTCTTTCCCCATCTCCTCTCTTTAATTTTCTGAGCAACATGAGACCTATCAAAAGTTATTTCACCAAAATCAATCAAAACAACATCTCCCTTTGAATTTACACCATTATTTATAGTAAAATTATAAATCCTATCAGAAAAACCACTCCCCCAACAGCAATAAATATGATCTATATATTTATCTACCATTGTCGTCTTATCAGAACAACCTCTGATATACTTTCCAAAAACCTCAACTTTATCCTGACTAATTTCCCTACCCTCAACAACCAAATTCGCCATAAGCGACAAATCAATTTTCCTTCTTTTAATTCCACACAAGGCATCTTCCCTATCCTTCACAGAATTCAAAATTATCCTCTTGAGTTCAAATGGCCTAAACAAAAATGAAGGATACCAAGAAAGAAGCTTTCTCGCAATCTGAAAATTAGAAGTCGGAACCTTAATAACCCTATCTCCTTTATCATAAACAACAAATTGTAATACCTGCCCAATTTTCTTCATAACCGAAACAAAAATAATATCTTTATTAACTTATTTATCTCAAAACCCCAACCAAGCCCCAAGCAACCAACAAAGAAATCACAACTCCAACACAAACGACAACCAACAAATTATTCGAACCCGACGCTGAACCAAACCCAGCACCAACCCCCCCCGAAATCGCACCAAGCCAAAACTCCTTTCTCTTCATAACAAACAAATAATCCTTCACTATAAAAACCTTCCGCGCCCCGGGGCGGCCAACGGCTGCCCTATAAATATGAGAACCGAAGGTTCTCCAAATTCCCCCTGCCCCAAAATTTCCCCTTTCCTAAGCTGCCCAAATCCTATTCATCCTATTAATCCTGTTAATTTCTAATCCAACAAAATTCTTATAAACCCAATCCAACATACCTACACATGGAAAGAACACTAATCGAAAACCTCTCAAAATTAATAAACAAAGAAGTCGAAATCAAAGGCTGGGTCAACACAATCCGCGAACACGGCAAACTAATTTTCTTAGAAGTCCGCGACATCACCGGAACCGTCCAAACAATCACAACCGCAAAAGACGAAACAAATTTCACGACGGCAAAATCCCTAACAAAAGAATCTTGCGTCCGAATCAAAGGAAAAGTAAACGAAAGACCAAAAGGAACCGAAAACAAAAACTCCCCAGCCGGAACAGTCGAAATAAAAATCGAAGAACTCGAAATCTACAACAAATGCCCAACTCTCCCATTCGACCTCGATAACAAAGACACCAACGAAGACATCAGACTAAAATACAGATACCTCGATTTACGACGACCAGAAATGCAAAACAATCTAATCGTCCGAAGCAAAATAATCAAAGTCATCCGCGACTTCTTGCATAAAGAAGGCTTTTCGGAATTCGAAACTCCAATCCTCGCAAAATCAACACCAGAAGGCGCACGAGACTACGTCGTCCCATCAAGAACACAGCCAGGAAAATTCTTTGCTCTCCCGCAATCCCCACAACTTTTCAAACAACTCCTAATGGTCGCCGGCTTCGAAAAATATTTCCAAATCGCAAAATGCATGCGCGACGAAGACCTCCGCTCAGACCGCCAACCCGAATTCACACAACTCGACATCGAAATGTCATTCATAACCCAAAAAGATATAATGAATCTCACAGAAAAACTTCTCCAAAAAATCTGGAAAGAAATTCTAAACACAAATATCAAAATCCCATTCCCAAAAATCACTTACGACAACTCAATGAAAAAATACAACATCGACCGCCCAGACCTCAGAAAAAACAAAAACGACCCAAAAGAATTCGCATTCTGTTGGATAACCGATTTCCCCGCCTTCGATAAATCAGAAGAAAAAGGGAAATTAATAGCAACCCACCACCCATTTACACACCCAGAAATGCAATCATTCAACAAAAACCCGACGACAGCAAAATCACTCGCATACGACATAGTTTTAAACGGAACCGAAATCGGTGGCGGCTCAATCAGAATCCACGAACAAGAAATCCAATCAAAAGTTTTCGAAGTCCTCGGAATAAATAAAAAAGAACAAGAAGAAAAATTCGGATTTTTATTAGACGCACTAAAATTTGGAGCACCACCTCACGGAGGAATCGCATGGGGACTAGACCGCCTCGTCCAAATAATCCTTGGAGCAGAATCAATCCGAGAAACAATCGCTTTCCCAAAAAATAAAGAAGCTCGAGACCTAATGCTCGACGCGCCATCACTACTTACCAACAAGCAACTCAAAGACGTCAGTATAAAATTAGACTTACCTAAAAAGAAAAATTAATCAAACATTCAACCTAAACCCATCACCCTTTCGCCTCGGCAAAATATGCAAATGAAAATGCCCGACTAACTGCCCAGCAAACTTCCCATTATTAACAATCAAATTAAAATCTTTCATCTCTAACTTGCCAACAACCTTTCTCACAACCCCAAATAATTTCTCCCCAATCTCCGACGACAAATTCAAAAAACTCCTAAAATGCTCTTTCGGAATAACAAGCAAATGCCCATCAACTTTCGGATTCACATCCTTAATTACAATAAACTCCTCATCTTCCCAAATTTTATCTTCCTCTTTGACCCCAGCAACAATCCGACAAAACACACAATCCTTCTCCATAAAAATATTAACAACCCCAAATTTATAAACTCTTCTCCTCAATAACTAACATGACAAACTTCACATACTACAAACCCACTGAAAAAGAAAAAGAACAAATCAAAAAAGATTCTAAAAATCTCCTAAAAAAATTTGCATCAAAACTCTCTAAAATAAAAACTCCAGAAAATCACTTTGAAAACAAACCAGGAATGCGAGACGAGAGCAACGGCTGGAACACCGACCAAAAATTCCGAAGCATCACACTCTCAAACGCCCCATTCGTAGAAAACAACTCAATAGTAGCCGAAAAAGGATCATGGAAAAAATAACCTTAAAACAAAAAATCGAACAAATCAAAAAAGGAAAACTAAAAGCCATAGACAACGTCCTGTCCTTCTCAAAAAAAATCGCAACGCCAAAAACAAAAGACTTAAACATTTTCCTAAAACTAAACAAAAACGCAATCGACCAAGCAAAAAAAATTGACAAACGAATCAAAGAAAAAAAACAAACAGGGAATCTCTCAGGTCTTTGCTTTGCAGTCAAATCAAACATCTCCGTCAAAGAATTAGAAACAAACTGCGCCTCAAAAGTTCTCGAAGGCTACGTCTCCCCGTACAATGCAACAGTCATAAATAAACTTTTATCCGAAGACGCAATACTTTTAGGAATGGTCAACATGGACGAATTCGCTTGCGGAGCATCAGGAGAAACATCTGCATTTGGCCCAACAAAAAACCCAAGAAACCCAGAACTAATCCCAGGAGGTTCAAGCTCAGGTTCGGCAGCAGCCGTCGCCGCAGAACTCTGCGACTTCACGCTCGGCTCAGACACAGGTGGCTCAATTCGAAACCCAGCATCACACTGCGGCGTCGTCGGACTAAAACCAACTTACGGAGCAATCTCGCGATACGGACTAATCGACATGACAATGTCCTTTGACTGCATAGGACCGCTAACAAACTCAACCGAAGACGCAAAACTAATCTTCGACATAATCAAAGGCCAAGACAACTTCGACCAAACCACATCGGCGACAAGCGACAAGCGACAAGCGACAAGCAGAAATCAAACCATAGGTTTGGTTTCAACCTCCGGCTTCTGCGACGAAAAAATATCAAACCTAATCGAAACAAAAACAAAACAAATCGCAAAAAAAAACAACTGGAAAATCAAAAAAATAGACCTCCCATTAAATATAGGAATTGAAACATATTACATAATGGTCTACACCGAATTTTTTTCAGCAACGAGAAAATTTGACGGACGAAGATTCGGCAAAAAAATAGAAGAAGTTGCAGGACCAGAAGTAATCCGACGAATCATCGGCGGCTCAGAAATAACAAAAGCAGAACACGAAGGAAAATATTACCGTGAAGCACTCAAGGCAAGAAATTTCATCAAGCAACAATTCGAAAAAATATTTCAAGAAGTCGACGCAATAATTTTGCCGACATCACCACAATTGCCCCACAAAATCGGCAAACAAATTTCGCTAAAACAAATGTATAATTACGACATCACAACCGTCCTCCCATCAATCGCCGGACTTCCCGCAATTTCAATCCCCGTCGGCAAAATAGAAAATAAAAACGTTGGCCTCCAAATCATCGCCTCCCATTTCCAAGAAGAAAAAATTTTTAAAATCGCAAAACAATTTGAATAAAATGCCAACAATAAATTTAAACCAAGCAAAAATTTTTCTAAATAACATAACACCAAAAAACAAAGTCGCAATAATCCATGACAACGACGGAGACGGTTACACCGCCGCAATTCTTTTGTTTAACTTCTTAAAAAATAAAAAAATAAAACCAACCATATTTTCATTCGATAGAAACAATCCTCAAAACTACAATCTAAAAAAATTCGACACAATCCTAATCGTGGACCTCGCCCCGTTACTAATATTAAAAACTCTCCAAACAATCAAACACAAAAAAGTTTTCTACACAGACCACCACCCAAAAGACACACAAATCCCAAAACAAATTTTGGAATACAGAACAAAATCAGAAATTTCATCAGCAAAAACAATCTACGACCTTGTCGGCGGAAACGAATTTCTCAAAACAATCGCTAACTACACCGACGCTGGCTGGCTACAAAAAGAAAACCGAAAAATCCTGAACAAATTTCTAAAGAAAAACAAGATAACATCCAAACAATTCAACAAACAAGTCATCTACAAAATCACAAGAACCATCGACTACTTCTACAAAAAACCAAACAAAGCATTCAAAATTCTAAAATCAATAAGCTCTCTAAAGGATTTAAGTAAATTAAACAAATATGACAAAATTATTGGAGAAGAAATAAAAAAAATAATCAAGCAATACGAAACAAAAAAACAAAAAATCGGAAACATAAACTTCTACTACTTCAAACCAGGATACCCAATCAAATCCTTAATCATAAATGAAATAAGTTACGCCAACCCAAAACAAACCTATATCTTCGCAACACCGACAATAAACAACAAAAAAATAATATCACTCAGCGCCAGAAACCAAACAAAAAAAATAGACATGGCGCAACTCCTAAAAACAGGAATCAAAAACCTCCACAACGCCGCAGCCGGCGGACACATCCCAGCAGCAGGAGCAACAATCCAATCAAAAGACCTAAATCAATTCAAGCAAAACCTCAAAAACAGCAAACCTTTTAAGCAAACCACTAGATTTCGCCACAAAAATAAGAAACCTTAAAAGCCAAAAACAACCCCTTAGGCAATGGAAGAAGGAGATGAACCTCCCGGTCATCGAACAAATTCTAGACTAGTTGAAAAAATACAAACACAAAAACCTATACCATTTGAAACTAAAATTTTAGCCTCTCCAAAAGACTATAGCCCAACAAACTCAAACTTTAAAGTAATTGGAGCATTCAATCCAGGAGTTACTCAAATAGAAAATAATGGTAAAACAGAAACCCTTCTTTATGTAAGAGTAGCAGAAGCTCCAAAAAAACAAAAAGGCTATGTCCACCTTCCATTTTTCCATATACCTAACGAGGCTAATACTAATTTAAGGTTAGACTATGACACAATCGAAAGAAGTGACGCAAGAAAGATAGGTAAAAAAGAAGTCGTGCTAGAAGACGGACATTGCAGACTAAGACATATTTCATTGCCAAAAATTTTAACACTAAACGAAAATAAAGAAATCATAAAAAGAATGCAATCCCCTGCGATATATCCAGCATGGGAATTTGAAAGATTTGGAATTGAAGACACAAGAATAACTGGCTTTGAAGACGGAAGATATTTTGTTACTTATTCTAGCCCCCACAGAGACTTTGGAGTTAGAAGTAGTATTCTTGAATTAGAAAACATATTAGAAGGAAATTATCAAAGAGTTGTTTTAGAGAATACGCCAAGGCCTGAAGTTTTAGGAAAAGATGTCGTTCTTTTCCCCGAAAAAATATATTCTCCCTCATCAACAAGAACAATCCACAACAAAGAAAGAGTATATGCTGCCTTCACAAGACCAAATGCCTTCGACAGCTTAAGCACTCCAGGAATCTGGATTTCATATTCTCCTGATTTAGTACACTGGGGGCAAGAGCACAGGTTGACAAATGGAGAAATTAGCGGGACTGGAGCCCCACCGGTAAAAATCGGAGACAGATGGATAGAACCATATCACGAAACAACAAAAACCAATCATAACATCAAATATGTAACTAGAATTCTTTCATTAGATGCCGAAAATCCATGGAAAGTTTTAAACAGAAGTCCTACTTTTCTTGAAAGAAATGATTTAAAGGAACTATTACCAGAAAAAGGATATGTCCCAAATGTTATTTTTACCACAGGAATGATTACAAATGGAGATAGAACTGATTTTTATCATGGAGTAGACGACAAATGGACAGTTCTCACATCCTATCATACAGAAGATATACTCAAATTTGCAAAAAGAGAAGAATAAAGCACTAATCTGATTATTCACTATGACAACAATATAAACAAATATTACTTGAAACTATCTAACTCTTAAAAAATAAGAGTTTCAACCACACATATTCTTAAAAACAAAACACCCTCTATAATCTCATCCATTGAAAGGAGGTATAACAAAAAGAGAAAATGCCATTAGATTTTGCAAAAGAAGCAATACAAACTGCAGAAGCAAACTCAATAAATTTCGACGACCTGAAAGCCGGCAAGGCCAACATAAAAGTCTTCGGATTAGGCGGATGCGGATGTAATATGGCGACCTGGCTTTTTAACAAAGGCATCAACGGGGCAACGATATACGGAATAAACACCGACGCACTTCATCTATCAATAACGAAATGCGACGAAAAAATTCTTATAGGAAAAGAACTAACCCGTGGTCTTGGATGCGGAGGCTACCCAAAAAGGGGACGAGAAGCTGCCAAAGAATCTCTCACTGACTTGAAGAAAGCTGTTTCGAATTCGGATATGGTTTTCGTTCTAGCCGGAATGGGAGGTGGCTCAGGCACGGGAGCAATCCCAGTCGTAGCCCAACTAGCCAAAGAAGCAGGCGCAGTAGTAATCGCAGTCGTAACAATGCCATTCGAAGCTGAGAAATCAAGAATCGACAAAGCAGAATTCGGATTGCAAGAATTACGAGAAGTCGTCGACACAGTAATTGTTTTAGACAACAACCGACTCGTCGACATCGCAGGACAGTTACCAATGGAACAAGCCTTCGCAGTCGCAAACGAATTAGTCTCGACAATGATTAAAGGTATTGTCGAAACAATCACATTGCCTTCATTAATCAATCTAGACTACGCAGACGTATCTTCAATTATGAAAAACGGCGACGTAGCCGTAATTGGAATAGGAGAAGACAACTCGAACGCAAGAGTCGACGCAGCCGTACAACAAGCCCTCACACACCCACTACTTGACGTGGACTACCGAGGAGCAACCGGCGCATTAATCCATATAACCTGCGGACCAGACTTGAAGCTCGAAGAATTCGACAGCATCGGACGACTCGTGACAGAAAGCCTATCGCCAGAAGCACAAGTAATCATCGGAGCAAGAGTAAATAAAGAATTCCAAGGAAGAGTAAGAGTCATAACAATAATGACCGGAGTAAAATCCCCTTACATCCTCGGAAAACACTCGAGCAATTTTGACGACGAAAGAACAATCAGCGTCAACGAACTCGGCTTAGACGATTTGCGATAAACCAAACCAAATTATTTTTATTTATTTATTGCCCGCGAAAGCGGGCATAGTAATTCCTCAATCCCTAAATACCGTAATACAAGAATCAGGACACATAGTATAACAATTTCCACATCCAACACACTTGTCCCCATTCTTAACAACAGCATAAACATATCCCCTATCATTCGTCCTCTCAGAAACCATTTCCAAAACATCCTCCGGACAAGCCCAACCACAAAGCCCACAACCCTTACATCTCTCAATCCTAACCTCAACACTTCCAGCCATCAATAAACAAACAGATCTATACTTAAAAAATTATCATACTAAAATTAAATAACATCACGACTAACTTTTATATGCCCCACCATCTTCTTCTCCCCCCACTTATCAAAATAAAGAATATTCTCCAACTTCGCTTTCCTCGAAACCTCACTCACAACCTTCGTCGCCTTTCCAATCGGGAACACAGCCTCAATACTCAACCCCTCCGGAATATCCAAAGTCCTTCGAACCTGCTCTTCGTAAAAATGTCCAACCCAGGTAGTCACCAATTTCTCCTCAGTCAAAGCCAACAAAAAATTCTCAATCGCCGCCCCGGCCTGTTGCGAAGAATAACGCACCCCCTTATCTCCATAACTCTGAACCAAAGCAGAATCATCCGAAACAGCGACGACAACATACTGCGCCGAACCAACAAAATCCTGCTGAGTCGCAGCCGCAATCTCCACAATCTTCTTCTCATCAGAAACCAAAATAAAATTCATCACAAATTTATTACCAGCACTCGGAGCAAACCGCGCCGCATCAATCGCCCGAATAATCTTCCGCCAATCAGGCTTACTATGATGAAATCGCCTCACACTCTGCCTCGACTCAATCGCATCCTTCAATTGCATAAAATCCATAAACAAAACAACTTTATAAAATTATCATAAACAAATTACTAAACATTAATTTTAAATACATATCTCCAAATAACTAACTATGCTTTCGTAGCTCAGTAGGTAGAGCGCACGGCTGTTAACCGTGATGTCGGAGGTTCGAGTCCTCCCGAAAGCGTAGCTTTTCTCGAACCGACGAATCGGAGGTCGAGCATCTTCGCTTTGAGCAAAACTAAATCTTAAATATTTTGCGAAATGCAAAGTGCGAGCAGAGTCCTCCCGAAAGCGTACGAGAACCGACGACTCTAATAGCTAAAAACTAACAGCTAACGGCTAATCTTCAACCCCAAATCCTCATTATCAAATCTTCTTCTCAAGACATTCTGTTTTTCCAACCTCGCAAAAACATTCCCATGCTTCGCCCCACAAATCAAACTCTCAATCGCCTGAACAACCGAATCTAAATTATCAGCGTCGACAATCACACCAACCCGATTCCCATTCACAACAATCACAGCCCCAGTCAAATTTTCAATCGTCTTCTTCGCCTTCCCAGACCGACCAATCAACCGCGCCCGAACGTCCCGCAAATTCTTCCGATGACTAAACCCCTTCACATCAATAAACTCCGGCACAAAATCCTCCCGCATCAACAACAACGCATCCTCCACATCAAACCCAAAATCAACCGCAACCAAAACCTTCTCAACCAAATACTCATCCAACTCACTCCCAGAAACACTAACCCCATTCTTCCCGACGCCAATCTTAATTTTAACCTTATTCTCTATCACCGGCACCGCCCGCCTAATCTTACCCAAATTCGCAACCAACACATTTCTCATCCAACCAAAATAAAAAAGAAGTTTATAAAATTATATCTTATTTTCGCCCATTCTAACTTCAAGCCCAGAAAAATATTCTCCAATTTCTTTACAAATTTTATTTCCTTTACCATCCACTTCATTAAACGAATAATCTGGCAATTCGCCACTTGCGCCCCTTGTCGCCAAATCTGTTAAATACAATATCAAAACTCCCCATCGCTCGTAACCAACTTCCCCATCTCCTTCAACTTCACAACCTGATTGTCCGTATACTTAAACAAAACATCCCCTTTATCGTCGTCAAATTCCCACGGCTCAACAATAATCACATCGCCCTCTCTCAACCAAAGCCCCCTCCTCTTACGCCCCGGCACACGACAATTTCTCGTCTTCCCATCCATGCACGAAACCGACATCCTCGACCCACCATACCTTTGCGCAAGAATCCCGATAACCTCTCGCCCCTTCGGCATCTTCACTCTAACCGGTCCATCCTGCCCAGCAACAAAACTCTTCTCCTTATTTTTCTTCGTCTTATCTTTAAACTTTCCAAACGCCATTCTAAACACAAAAACATCCAATATATAAAACCACCGCCCAGAATTCAGACACAACGCGCACGGCGGCGAAGCCGCCGAAGATATGAGAGCGAAGCTCTCCAAATTTCCCCTCTCATCTAATAAGCAACAAGCGAAAAGTGAAAAGCTCGCAAAGCGTCCTTCTCTAAATTTCCCAAATAATTAACAACCAATCACAACAACACCAAAGCAAAAGGAACCCCTTCAATATACCCAACCCCAGAATCAACAACCAACCCCAACTCCCTCGCAATCCCAACACTCCGAGCACCGACAAAATTAAACGTCGCATCCTCTCCATTACAACGAATAATCTCTCGTCGAACTTCATCATCACTCATCGCCTCTCCCTTAAAAAAATCCCCACTCACATCCAAAACCCTGCCCCCATTCCCCCCTTCCGACTTACGACTTCCGACTTCCGACTCGCGAAGCTTCCGCCCAAAAACATCAGCATCACAAACCGCCACAACCAACCGATACGACTTATGAACCTTCAATAAAATATTATTCACAACATCCCTCCTTGAATAACAAGTTTAACGAATAGCGAACTGCAAACTGCGAATAGCTCGCGAAGCGTACCCAACGATACGACTTATGCACCTTCAATAAAATATCTCCCATCTCAAAAACAAAAGCCATAACCTTAAAAATCTATCTACAAAAAAATTAAAAATCCCCTTCTCCTTAGAAAGGGAACCCAAAATAAAAATTAAGCAGCCTTCTTAGCTTCACCAGCAGCAACAGCCTTGTCAGCGTCAGCTTTCGACATAATCCTACACATCCCGCAACCACATGCAGAACATTTTCCCTTAGCCATATAACCACCTCGAGCAGTCATAGTCATCTGAGCATCCTTCATAGGCTTCTGCTCCTTACATTTCATACATCTTCCTTCAATTGTCATTTTTTACCTCCATCACATTTAGTTCCCAAACCTAACAGCCAATAGCTAACAGCTAACAACTGGTTCATATTTTATGAACCTCTTGCTTAATTCCACACGCAAGACACCTTAAAAAAACCTTCGCTCCGACCTCCAACTCAGTATCCGGCTTCCCACACTTAGGACACAACACAAAACACTTCACATACTTTTCAATTTTATCATTAATTTCTTTACTCGACAACCTCCGCGACAAAATCAACCCATCCCCCTTCATCTCAACCAAACTCGCCAACTCCTTGCCCAAAAATTTCATCACATGCTCCGGACTCCTCCTTAAACACCCAACAACCTGCCCAAAATTCGAAATCACCGTCCTAACCCCCTCGTGATGCCCCTTAACCTTCAAAACCTCAAACCTCTCACTCTCACAACTATTCTCAACGTTCTCATAAGCCTCATTCAATAAATCTTCGTAATTCATATCAATACCCCACTTTTCTGACCAGTCTTTTTTGTTGCCCAATCTCCAACAAGCAAGGCGACCGAATACCGACAAGTAAAGCAACCGAATACCCCGAGAAACCTCGTTTCTCGCACATACGCCTCATCCAACAACGCCTCATATTCCATCAAATCCCCACGAAAATCCCCCTTATAAAACTAACCAAAAAACTTATAAACAAACCAAAACAACAAATAAAGTAAATCTAGTTATCTA
>CAZUXN010000007.1:0-3309 GCA_964624735.1 Candidatus Woesearchaeota archaeon
CTATCTTCTATAAACACAACACCAAAAACTTTAAACTCTACAAGACTAAACAACCATGAACAAAAAACCAATAATAATCCTAACCCTCTTTATCACCTCGGCAATTTTCTACTACCACATCACCGACTCAACTCAAACTCAAACATTCCAAGTCTCGCGAATCATCGACGGCGACACAATCAAAACATCAAGCGGTATAACAATCAGACTAATCGGTATCAACACCCCGGAAAAATCACAGCTATTCTACACAGAAGCAAAAAACTACCTAACAACATTAATCCAAAACAAAACAATCCAAGTCGAAACCTATGGCACCGACAAATATAGCAGAACCCTCGCATACATTTTCCTCGACGACAAAAACATCAACGAACAAATCTTAAAACAAGGATTAGCGACGCTATACTACTACGAAAAAGACAGCCACTACAAAACCCTAAAACAAGCCGAAGAATTCGCACGCCTAAATCAAAAAGGTCTTTGGCAAAAATCTCCCGACGAAAACTGCATCGAAATTACAGAATTCCAAACCAACGAATCCGAAAAATTAATTCTAAAAAACAACTGCAACAAAATCCTAAACATAACATTCAAAGACGACGCAACCCACATCTACCAAACCAATTTAAACCCAAACTCAATCTTCATCCAAAATTTCTCCCACATCTGGAACGACGAAGGTGATTCGATATACATCTCAGATCAAAAGGGATTACTTTTATTTTACAGATATTAAAAGCGAACCAAGAGCACAACAGCAACCTAATACCTCGCCAAAACCGCACGACCAACACGCTTTTAAAAAACATTCTCTTCCAACAAACATGCTCATAGACACCATCACCTACAACTTAATGCGCTCAATCGAAAACCCAATTTTAACAACGACGACAAAAACCATCTCCCTTATCTTCGACCCAATAATTCTCACAATAATCGTCATAATAATATCCGCCTGCCTTTTCTTCAAATCCCAAAAAAAACAAGGCATCTTTCTCGTCTCAATAATTCTAATCACAGCAATACTAATAAAACTCTCAAAAGAAATCATTCAACGAGCTCGCCCACTAAACCCAATAATTACAGAGACCGGATTCTCATTCCCATCCGGACACACAACAATGTCCATCATATTCTTCGGACTATTAACCTACATGTTCATAAAAAATAACTCAATCAAAACAAAAATTACAACAACATTAATCGTCCTCGCAGTCGCCTTCTCAAGAATCTACCTCCGAGTTCACTGGCTCACCGACGTAATCGCCGGCATAATATTAGGAACAATCATCCTAATCCTAAGCATCAAGGTCTACAACAAAATAATTACTTCCTCCTAATCAAATAAACCTCTAACGCGAAAGCAACGAACGAAGTGAGGCGACCGTATATTCGAACGCCCGGAAACAGTTTACTGTTTCAGTGAGGAGGACTAACCACTCCTAATCAAATAAACCTCACAACCACTTCTAACCTTCATCCCAAAATTAACGCCAATATCCTGCCCTTTTTTCGCAACCCCAACCCTTTTCCCATCGAGCTCAATACTCTTAACAACGGCTCTTTTAATTCCCTCACTATCGGAAATCAAATAAACCTCGTCGCCAACCTTCAACCGCCCAGTATTCATCCTCACCGAACACGCCCCAACCCTCGGCCAATACTTAAACACCTTCCCAATAAATTCTTTCCTCTCGCTCTGCTCACCATTCTCACTCCATGAAAAATCGTCAGCCGTCGGCACACCAAAATAGAACCCAGACGAAAACCCCCGATTGTAAACCTTCTTCAAATTCTCAACACCCTCTCTTATTTCTTCCAACTTCCGACTTCCAACTTTCGACTCGTCATAGTCAAGCGCTTTCCTATATTCACCGACGACAACACTCACATACTCTGGCGAACGATTCCGACCTTCAATCTTAAACGACTTAACACCCGCTCTTTTCATCTCTTCGACAAACGGCAAAGTGCACAAATCTTTCGCCGACATCACCCGACTATTCTCCAGCTTCAGCTCATTCCCATCATCATCAAAAATCTTCCAACTCCGACGACATAAATGCGCACACTGACCCCGATTTGCCGACAACCCATGAACATACTGCGACATAAAACACCGCCCCGAAGTCGCAACACACATCGCCCCATGACAAAAACACTCCACATCAATAATCTTAGAAATCTTCTTAATCTGCTTCAAACTCAACTCCCTCGCCAAAATAATTCTTTTCGCCCCCAACTTCTTATAAAACTTCGCCGCCGCAACATTCGAGACCGACGCCTGAGTCGAAACATGAAAAGGAACATTATACCGACGACACAACTCAATCACACCAAAATCCCAGCAAACAATCGAATCAACATAACACTTAGCTTTTTTAATAATCTTTTCAATCTTACCCATCT
Organism: Candidatus Woesearchaeota archaeon; assembly: GCA_964624735.1. Taxonomy (GTDB): domain Archaea; phylum Nanobdellota; class Nanobdellia; order Pacearchaeales; family GW2011-AR1; genus JAGVXH01. The sequence goes on from CAZUXN010000007.1 coordinate 2,413, forward strand.
CCCAATCATAAACCACAACATTCAAAGTCAAATACATTTTAACCTTGCCACAAATTTTCTTAACCTTTTTCAAATCCCTCAATCTAAAGTTCCTCGCCGCATCCCTCATATTAAAACCCTTAATCCCAAAATACACCGCATCAGCCCCAGCCTCGACGGCAGCCCTCAAACTTCTAAAGTCCCCAACAGGAGCAAGTAATTCATATTTCATCAATAGAAATCCGAAAACAGAATTATAAGGTTAACTATCAAATCGTCGTAATTCTATAGTTACAAAACTTTATAAACATTAAAATCATAAAATATTATGAAAAAATCCACAAACCAAATTGAAAAAAATGTCTCCGCAAGTTTCGCAAGTGTAAAGAAAGATATACTAATGCTCAACGACGCATTCTCCGACCTTCACGACAAAGTCCAACACCTATCCCTAAACCACGCAATGCTCCTCGAAGAAATAACAAAACTCCGAAAAGAAGTAGCCCCAAAGTCAAAAACTCCCTCGAAGAAACCAACCAAAAAAAAGAAACAATAATCTTCACATCACCAGATGTGCCTACTGGGTAAAAACTCGTTTTTAACAAATTTAATCATAATCTTTAAAAACCAATTCTCCAATTAATATCAAGCCTCAATAGTATAGTGGTTAGTACGCGGCCCTGTCGCGGCCGAGATCCGGGTTCAATCCCCGGTTGGGGCGTCCCAAAAAATATAATTTTTTTTAAAACTCAATCCTCGTCGATAACACCCGGCTCTCCAGGACCCTCATCAACTCCAGCCACATCATTATTACCACCACTACCTCCTCCCTCGCCATCAACTGTACCAGCATCAACACTCACATCATCTGCAACAACATCATTCCCTCCACCATCCACAATATTATTCCCAGCAACA
>CAZUXN010000007.1:3409-8508 GCA_964624735.1 Candidatus Woesearchaeota archaeon
CATTACCATCGCCATCACTCGTTACAACATCCGGCCCATCTCTGTCAACAACAACCCTACCATCGCCACCAGCCCCAGTCCCAGGCGCATAAGTTATATTTTTAATCTGATTACTAATCTGATTCATCTCTTGTTTTATTTCCCAAACTTTATTCCCAACTTGATTTTGCCCATCACCAATCGTCAAATTTTCACCATCTGCATTTGGCCCAGTCCCAGGCGCATAAGTTCCATTAACATCAATCGTATTCTGCCCCGACGCATTTTCAAAATTATCAATAATCCCGTCAATATCTTTTTCTACAATATAATTCACCAACCCCTCTTCATTCCTAACAACACTAATCTTCCCGCATTTTTCCTCAAGAAAAACATCCCCATCAAAACACTCCGGAACCGATTCCTGCATAGTCGGCTCTTTATTCTCGGGCCTCTTCCCAATATAATTCCCATACTCATCCCAATCATCCTTCGTCTCCTTCAAATAATCATACTGCCTGCACTCCGGCTTATCATTATAATCCCAACATTCCTCCGGAACTCCATCCGAAGGCTCTATATCATATTCTATCATATATTCTTTTTCCCTAAATAAATTCCTTAAAAAATCAGGAACAAAACTCTCTGCAAAATTATCTCCCTTCTTGGGCTCCATAGACTTCAACTCATCACAAGCATCCTCGTCGTCTTTATACTCACACTTCATCGCAAGAGCAACCATCTTCTCACACTTCACCTTCTGCTCAACATCAACATTAACCTCGCAATTACAAGTCCCAGGGTCGTCAATACAACTCCTAATTTCCAACATTAATTGAACAAACATCCTCAACTGAAGGTCCTTTAATTTCTCCAACTCCTTCTCAAGCCCAGGAATAGCAGTATCAGGATTACACTCGACCGCCTCCAACATCAAAGCAAAATCTTCCTTCGCAAGCTCCGAACAATATTCAAAAGTTTTCTCAGTAAGCTCCGCCGTGAGCCCCATCTTCTCTTCCTCTAAAAGATAATCATCAAACTCGTCAGAAAGATTCTCCTCATTTATCTTATCCTTAATTTCCTCGACGCTATTCTTAATCTCGCCAGAAGTATTAAGTGAAACCTTCTCCTGAACAATCTGAAGTTTCTTCTTCGCTCTCTCCAAATTTTTAACCGCCTCTTCCTCTCCCCGATTTTGAACATTGTCAATCGCAGAATCAACTTCCTTCTCCCTAACTTCTAAAGCCAATCTAACCTTATCGTCCCCAGAAGAAAAAAACAACCTAATATTATCCACAAACCTATCGGTCCCAGAATAAGCCTGAGCCTGAATCAAAGGCAAGACTAAAAAAATCCCCACCAAAACCAAAACCATCACCCCACTTCTCATAATACAATATAATCACCATCATATAAAAACCTTCCCCCAACAAAAATTTATAAACAATCAAAATCTCAACAAGGATGAAAGAAATAAAAGAGGAAGATAGTCCAACACCAGCCATTTCAAAAATTTGTTTTCTAAGCACATATCCTCCAAAAGAATGTGGGATAGCAACCTTCACACAAGATTTATCGTCGGCAATGAACAAAAAATTCAACCCAAAAATAAAATCACAAATCATCGCCCTAAACGACGATGCCCATTTCTACAACTACGACAAAAACGTCGCGATGGAAATAAATAAAGACGACATCGATGACTACATCAACGCGGCAAAAAAAGTCAACCAATCAGAAGACATAAAACTAATTTGTATCCAACACGAATTCGGAATATTCGGCGGAGAACACGGAAACCACCTTATCCCATTTTTAGAATTAATCAAAAAACCGGTCATAGTAACCTTCCACTCAGTTCTCCCAAATCCAGACAAAGCGAAAAAAAGAATCGTAAAATCCTTATGTAAAAAAAGCTCAGCCGTAATAGTTATGGCAAAAAAAGCCATAGAAATTCTAAAAAAGGATTATGAAATCGACAAAAACAAACTCTTCTTCGTCCCACACGGAATCCCAAGTGTCCCATTTGTCCCGCAAGAAACTTTCAAAACAAAACTACACCTCAGCAACAAAATCGTCTTATCAACATTCGGTCTATTAAGCAAAGGAAAAGGAATAGAATACATGATTCGCGCCCTCCCAAAACTCGTCAAAAAATACCCAAACATTTTATACTTAATAATAGGAGAAACCCACCCCGTCGTAAGAAAAGAAGAAGGCGAAAAATACCGAAAAGAACTTATGAGAGAAGTTGAAAAACTCGGCTTAAAAAACAACGTAAAATTCTACAACAAATATTTAACACTACAAGAAATAACAGAATGCCTGCTCGCAACAGACATTTATATCTGCACAAACCTCGATAAAAATCAAATAGTAAGCGGAACGTTGTCCTATGCAATAGGTTGTGGTAGAGCAGTAATATCAACGCCAATCACATACGCAAAAGAAGTCCTTTCTAACGATAGAGGAATTATCGCCGAAGAAAAAAACCCAAATTCGTACACCAAAAAAATCGACGACATCCTATCAAACCCAGAACTAAAAAAACTAATCGAAAGAAACGCATACACTTTCACAAGAGCAATGACATGGCCAAACGTCGCGAGTAGCTACATGAGAATATTCAACAAAACCCTAAAAAGAAAAGACAAACTAATGGAAGATTTCCCAGAAATAAAACTAGACCACGTCGTAAACATGACAAACGACCTAGGCATAATACAATTCGCAAAAAACATAACCCCAGACATAACATCCGGACACACCATCGACGACAACTCTCGAGCACTAATCGCCACAATCCTCCATAACAAATTATTCAACTCCCAAACCTCATCCAAGCTTTCAAATACATACCTCAAATTCATAGAATATTGCCAAGACGAAACCGGCTGGTTCAATAACATAGTAAACGACGGAATAATCATCGACGACAAAAGCGAAGACGCATTCGGAAGAGCAATCTGGGCACTCGGATACACAATCAACAAATCAGAAAACCAAGAACAAATCAGAAAAGCGGAAGAACTACTACTAAAATCTTTAAACATTCTAAAAAAAATAAAGTCTCCGAGAGCAATCGCCTTCGCCATAATCGGGCTCTACCACTACAACAAAAAATTCCCCAAAAAAGAAACCGTAACTCTAATAAAAAAACTCGCCGACTACCTCTCTGAATGCTACAATGAAGAATGCTCAGAAGATTGGCAATGGTTCGAAGAAATACTTTCCTACTCAAACTCAAAACTCCCAGAAGCCCTCTACCTCGCATACGACACAACAAAAAATCAAGAATATTTAGAAATCGCAGAAAAATCTCTAAAATTCCTATCAGAACTAATATTCATCGACGACAAACTCTGCCTAATCGGACAAAACGGCTGGTGCAAAAAAAACGGCAAAAGAGCATTCTTCGACCAACAGCCAATCGACGCATCATCACTCGTCCACACATTCCTGACGGCCCACTCAATCACAAATAATAAAAAATACTACGAAAAAGCAATTTTCTCCTTCAACTGGTTCTTCGGCAAAAACAACCTTAACCAAATAGTCTACGACGAAACAACAGGCGGCTGCTTCGACGGCGTCGGCGAACACTCGCTAAATTTAAACCAAGGTGCCGAATCAACCCTCGCCTACCTCACCGCAAGACTACTAATAGAAGAAGCCAAAAAATTCAATAAAATCATCTAATCTTCTTCAGCAACCTCTTTAAACTCATCTCCGCAACTCCAATCCGAGAATCTGAACACCCATAATAAATTTTCAACCTATCACCGTCGACAACTGCTCCCTCAGGGAAAACCACATCATTCTTATCTCCATCCTTCTCCCATTTATATTTCGGCGAAAACAACGGCTTCTTCAACCTCCCAATCTCCTCCTCCGGTTTCTTCAAATCCAACAACGCTGCCCCCGCATGATAAATCTTTTTAGACAAATTATCAGCAATCACTTCAACCCCATGATAAATCAAAAGCCATCCCTTCTTCGTCCTAATCGGAACCGCCCCCGCTCCAATATGTTCACCTTCCCAATCATACCGACGATACAACGAAACCTTATCCTCACCCTCGCTCAAATTAACAATATACTTTTTCCAAAAACCAACCTTCTTCAACTCAGAAAAACTCCTAAACTTAATTATCTGAATATCCGGTATAAACCGATGCAACATCACAAACTTCCCATCAATCTTCTCAGGAAACAAAACAGCGTCCTTATCCCACAAACAAACCCTCGACCCCTCAACCTCCTGATGCTTCCACATGTCCCGATACTTCTTTATCTTAACCAACTCCCTCGCCTCACCAACAGAAACATTCGGACTAATAACCCCTTTCTTCTCCCACTTCTTCAAATCCCTAGAAATCGCATACGCAATCCGAGCATCCTTCCCATCAAACGCCGTATACAACAAATAATAAATTTTCCCAACCTTCGTCACCCTTGGGTCCTCAACCCCTTTCTTTTCATAACTCTCCGTCGGAGAAATCACCGGCTCATCAAACCTTTCAACCTTCAAACCAATAACCCGAGCATAACCTATACTCGAAACAAAATTCTTCGCAACCGCCCGATAAAAAATATGCTCAACCCCATCCTTAGTCTTAACAACACTCGGATTCAAAACCGCCCTCGCTTCCCAATCATTTTCAGAAGGCTCCATAAAAAACTTTCTATTTATTCTCACCATAAATTACAAAAATAACTTTAATATAAAAACCCTTCCATTAAAATCAAACAAACATCCCACCAACTCCCTTAAGAAATCAAAGATTTTTTATATCACCTCGACGTCGAAAGCGTCGTATCCCTATTTTTGCGAAGCAAACATATCTCCAATCGCAGAGCGATTATCCCCACCTCAACCCTTCAAAATCAATCTTAAACCCAATCACCTTCTTACCAAACCTCTTCTTCAACCTCTTCATATCTCCAAAAAAAAGCACCGAGCCTCCTCCACCACTTCCACAAACCTTCGCCCCAACAGCCCCATTCTTCATCCCAAAATCAATCACCTTTTGCAACCGCGAACCAACAATCCCCGTCGTCAATCTCCTTCGACAAGCCGTTTCCTCATTCATCAACTCCGCAAACAAATCCAAATCCCC
>CAZUXN010000007.1:8608-32061 GCA_964624735.1 Candidatus Woesearchaeota archaeon
GCCGCATACTGGTCCTGCTTCCCATCATCAAACAACTCCCTCGCCCGCGAAACATTCCAAACCCATTCACATAATTTCCTCTTATCCTTCTCCTTTGTAATCAACGCCAACCAAACCAAAGTCATAGCCCCCGAAGTCCCAAGCCCCGACGACGTCGGCACATCCGCATCATACCTCAAAGAAACCTTATCCCCTTTAGAAATAGAACCAACAACATACCTCGAAATCGCGCAATTCAAAACAGCTCCACCATACTTAGAATAAAACGGCTCAATGTCCGTAGTCCCCCCACCAAAATCAACCCTCACCGGCGCCCGCACTCTCTTCACCACTTTCATTAAAACAACAACAATCTAACATATAAAAATCTACCTAATCAAAATCCGCGCCCCACTTCTTAAACCCAGCCCCAACAAAATCCTATCAATCCTTTTAATCCTGCTAATTATTCCCATTACCTAAAATAAAGCGAAGCGCCAAGCACACCAGGATGTTTTAATTTCGTCCAAACAATCGGCGTCCTCTTCGGCAACTGATTATACTTCCGAACCCTCTTCCTAATCATCTTCAAAAATTTCTCCCCACACTCAATCACCCCCCCCGCCAAAACAACAACCTCCGGGTCAAAACAATGAATCAGCGACGCTATCCCCTGCCCATAATAATCAACAAACTCATCCAAAATTTTCTTAGCCCGCGCATCCTTCATCTTCATTAAATCATGAAACAACTTCACCTCACCAAAAACATTTTTTGTAACCTTCCTCAACCTCTTAGACGCCGCCAAATTCTCAAAAGACTCACCGCCATCCAAAATAATAGACCCAAGTTCACCAGCATAACCCTCCCCTCGATAAAGCTTCCCGTCAATAACCACGCCCCCGCCAATCCCCGTCCCCAAAGTCAACAAAATAAAATTCTTTTTCTTGTGCCCAAGTTCCAACTCCGCAAACGCAACACAGTCCGCATCATTCTTAACAACCGCAGGAACTTTAAACCTCTTCTCTAACGCCCGCTTCAAATTCCAATTCCTCAACGGCAAATTCGGCGGATTCCGAATCGTCCCATTCTTCAACGGCCCCGGCGACGCAACAGCAATCCCCCTCACATCATCCGACATAAAATCCTCAACCAACTCAAAAATCCTCTTCTTAATTTCCGACGCTACCCTCGGCGTCCGCTCCTTACAATACTTCAAAATTTTCCTACCCTTAACGATGCCAATCCGCAAATTCGTCCCACCCAAATCAATCGCAACAACCTTCGCCCGCCCGCCATCAATCTTCCTCGGCTTAATCACCTCAAACTCTACCATAATCATCCTCCAATATAACCTCATCACCCTCATCAAAATTCCCAAACGAAATCTCCAAAACCTCAACCTCCTTCCCTCTCGAAATAAGCCGATGAGCCTTGTTTTTCCCTATCCGAACAGAATCACCCCTATTATATTTCAAAATCTTTTTCCCAATCTGCGCAAACCCGCCCGTCAAAAAATACCACATTTCCCGACGACGCTTATGTTTCTGTAAACTCAACCTCTGCCCCGGACTCACACTCAAAATCTTCACCGTACATTTCTTATTCAAAACAAACTGTTTAAAATTGCCCCAGGGACGAATCACTCTCTTCATAAAAACAACAAACATCCAATCTTTAAAAACTCTTCTTAATTAATTTTTTGAAATAATTTCTCTTTAGATAAAACACAACAAAAAGAATTACCAAAACCACAATAAAATAAATAAATATCTTACTACCACCTATAGTTTCTTCCTCCCCGATTTCTCCCCCTAAATCTTTATCTTCCTCTAAATATTCCCCAACTCGCAAACCAACATAATCACAATCTTGTTTTACTTCCGGAACTTTATACATATCAGGACAACTCCCCACATTAACACAATCTCTCGTTTGCTCTCCCGACGAAAAACATTCGCTCCAATCCGTACAATTCCATTTATACAAACAAACTCCACCACCCATTATTTCCTCCGTCGTTCCACCAACTGTCACCCCTCCCGTCACCACAGAACCAGAATCCCCCATAACAAAAACATCGTCGGGATTATCAAAAAAAGTCGTCTCAGCAAAAACCAAAGGAATTAATAAAAACACAAACAAAATTATTACATATCTCATTTTAATTAACCGCACTTGTATAATATGAACCTGCATGTGTCGTAACAATATTAGTGTTCTCTGAATCAAACTGAAAAATTAAATTTTTTTGATTAGCATCTGCAAGTATCGTACAAGTGATTTCATCAATAACAGGAATATTAATTCCATCAACCAAACTACTCGTTCCAGTATCAGAAGAATCTGTGCTCACTACAATATTGTCAATATCATTTCCACCAGCTCCAGTCTGTGTTACGAAATTACATATTCCAACAGGTCCAGCCTCACTTACAATCACCCTATTTTGAACCGCTACTCCCGACGTAGATGAACTTTGTGCCAAATAAGCCTTAACAATATTCATTTTACTCGGCGTCAACGCAATAGTAAATATGGTTGTATACTCTGCATTTGTAGCATTCAAATCACTTTCCAAATAAACCGGAACAAGTTCACTCCCCGACGGAAGACTCGTCAACAAACTACCATTCCCTATAAAATAACTCGCACTAACATTCCCCGAAGCATCAATATCCACAACAAACAATTTAGTAATCCTACTCACCAAACTCCCAAGATAACCGAAAAACCCACTATCATCCGCAGTCACATTTTCCTGCGAGAAAATAGAACCAATCGCCTCAATATCATCTTCGACCAACAAATCCGCCCCAGTTACATCTGTATCACAATCAACATAATTATTCCCCTCACATAAAGTAAAATTTTCATTTACCAGTTTGTTAGTCGTGTTCCCAACCACCTGAAAACTTCTTGAAACAGTCGTCGCTCGATTAGGTAAATATGCGCCACTAATACACATTTGCATCGTCTCAGTATTCTCATCCCAAAAACACTCCTGCATCCCATAATCATTAGTTTCATTTATAATATCATGAATCAAAGAATCCTCAAAAACAGAAGAAAGTGTAGACGAAGATTCTCTCGGAGCATTATATAACGAAGATGTAATTGTTCCGTCGGTTTTTATAAAATTAATCTCATCCTGCAACTTCAACGGACTCAAACCCTGCAACACCCCATGCAACACCAAATCTCCCGTCGTAACCTCATTAACATCCTTTCTCAAAAAATTCCAAACCGCCACTCTCCTTCTTGGAATTTGGCCCACCCCATCTATATCTATATTCAAATAATAATCCTTCGAGGCATTATTGCAAGCAGAACTCACTCCACTCTGCTCAGTTATCCACTCTCCAAAATTCCCCGTCGTCAAACTCGTTGTATTAGAATAGCAAACGTTCCCTCCCGTCAACGCATCATAAACACTAAAATTAAATTCATAAGTCCCGACATTAAAAGTCGTACCAGTGTAATACTGCCCTTGCCAAACCAAAACATCCGACGCAGAAACAATACCAACAACTAAAATCAAACCAAATACACTCGCTAAAATTAGAAACACCTTCCTCATTCTAATTACCTATTTTAAGTAGTAACTTTAATATATAAGCTTTTCGTTTTAAAAAATCTTTCAATCTGTTAAATATAACTTATAACGTAACATAAATTATTCCAACACAAAATTCCTAAATCCGTGTCTTCTGTGTTATCCGTGCCTCGTCCGTGTACCTTTTCCTACTACATAATTTACATAATGTTATATTAAGAGATTTACTTTACACAATCAAAAACCTTAAATAATCAAACTACCAATTACAAAAGAGGTAGATATGTTCAATCTAAAAAATAAAGTCGCTATTGTAACCGGCGCAGCAAGAGGCATCGGACAATCAATTGCAGTAGAGCTTGCAAGAGCGGGCTGTGATGTCGTCGTCTCCGATATCATTCCGGGAAACGAAACAATAAATCAAATTAAAAAACTAAAACAAAAAGCAATTTATGTTAAGACAGATATTTCAAAAAAGAAAGAAGTAGAAAACCTAATTAACGAAACAATAAAAAATTTCAAAAAAATAGATATTTTAGTTAACAATGCAGGAATTTACCTCGCTGGAGATACTTCAAACTTTTCGGAAGAAAACTGGGACAAAACAATGAGTATAAACCTAAAGGGCCCTTTCTTGTGTTCTCAAGCAGCATTAAAATATATGAAAAAAGGAGCCTCTATAATTAACATCTCATCCGTCGCAGGAATAGAAGGCTCTGCAGGAGGAGCCGCCTATTGCGCAAGCAAAGGAGGAATAAGATTATTCACAAAAGCCCTCGCTGCAGAAGTCGGTCCCTTAGGAATAAGAGTAAATTCAATTCACCCAGGATTAATAGATACACCAATGACAACTGCATTTACAAAAGACAAAAAAATACTCGAAGGAATGATGTCTAAATTTTTAATTAAAAGAGTAGGCAAACCAATCGACATTGCAGGCCCCGTAGTTTTCCTAGCAAGCGACGCCTCATCCTACATAACCGGAGAAGAACTAATCGTCGACGGCGGATGGACAACCGCATTATAAAACTATCAATCAAATAAATTAACTAAAATACTCTGCAGGGAATTTCAACCATCCCATTAAAACAAAAAACACTATAATCCCAGTATAAACAATTGAAATAATTACATCTTTAATTAATTTTTTTCGCGTATAATTTTTTTCATCCTTAGAAACAAAATTCTCGACTCCATAATGCATCATCACAAAACCAATAATATTTGTCATCCAATAACCCACTATCATCATAGGGGAAAACAACTTTTTAGAGAATATCCCGAACAATAACGCAAACATATATGCAAGAGGAATATTAATAAATAAATCGTTCCACCATGACAATGGCGAAAGAATATACCCAACCACAAACAAAATTCCATTCTTAATTTTACGCTTCATATCATTCTATTATATATTTATCAATCCCCTCAAAACCTTACCCGGACTCCGAGCCAAAACAACCCCACTCGAAACAGCGACGCCAACTGCCCCCAACTTCAAAGCCATCCGAACGTCATCTCCACTTTTTATCCCAGCCCCAACCAAAAAATCACACTTCAACTTCCTAGCAATATTAGAAATAAACTCAGGCTTAGCCTTCGAAACAGAAACCCTCCCCCCAACCAACTCCGGCGGCTCAACAACCAAATAATCCGGCTTCAACTTCTTAATCTTTTTGGCCTCAGCCAACCCAGAAGCAAAAATCAAAACCTTCAACCCAACACCCCGACACCTCTTAACCGTCCTCTTCAAAATCCGCCACTTCAACTTATGCTCCGAATGATTCAAAAAAACCCCAACAGCACCATCAGCCTTAACAGCCTCGGGCAAAACAAACCCAGTCCCCCGCCCCGGCTTCTGCCAATCAACATGCTGACAAAAAACCTTCAACTTCGTCTTAGAAACAACCTCCGCAACATCACAAGCCTGCACCCCGACGATAATCCTCTTATCAGCTTTCTCAATCACCTTCGCCAACTTCAAAACATCCTTGCCCTGCTTGTAAGTCTTAAAATTCACAACAACAATCGGCTTCATTCCCAAACAACCTTCCTCAGTTTCTTAGCAACATCCAACGGCTCCTTCGCCTGCCAAACATTCCGCCCAATCGCAACCCCAGCACACCCAACCGAAACAGCATCCTTAACATCCCTAATCAAACCATCAACATTCTTTTTAACCCCCCCAGCGACGACAACCTTACACTTCCCCGCCGACTCAACCGCCCACTCAACATCCTTCTTAACCCCAGTAGAATGCAACTTAACAACATCCGCCCCAATCTCCAACCCAACCCGAGCCGCATAAGCCATCAACTCTCCACCCTTCGACCTACCACCCGTCCTCTGTCCTCTGTCCTCTCGCGATAAATTTCGAAGAAATTTACCGCGCGGGTATACCCAAACAACAACCGGCAACCCCAAAGAATGCGCCTCCTCAATAATCTCCCCAGCCTCCGACAACATCTCCTCCTCAAACTCACTCCCAATATAAATCGTATACCCAACCGCAACAGCCCCCAAATCAACCGCCTCCTCAACCGAACAAATCGCCCTCGACACCGGCTCGCCCTTCACTAAATTCGTCTTCCCATTCAACTTCACAATCAACGGCACCCCAGACTTCTTAATCTCAGCCCTATACTTCTCAGCAATCCCCTTCTGAAAAATCACCCCACTAAACTTTCCCTTCTTCGCAATATCAATAATATAAACAGGGTCAACATTCAAATCATTAAAATCCGTCGGCCCGTGCTCAAGCCCCTGATCATAAGCCAAAAACATCCCCCGCCCCTTCCTCAAAATTTTATTTAAATTTATCTCCATCTCAACCTCAAAACAACCAAGCTTAAAACAATTATAAACCTTCCCAAAACAAAAATCTGTGTAAATCCGTGAATCCATAAAAATCCGTGTACTTTTCCCTCATTGCACAAACAAACCAATTTAATATTTCTTCTTCAACTCATTATCATAAACCTTCCTCTTAACCTCCGCCTTCTTACCAAAATTCAACAACAACCCAACCTCCTTATCCGTACATCTCAAATAATTCAATAATTGCCTTTCATCAGAATCACAAACACCCAAATTAACTTTAACTTCAACAATTATCTCCCCCTCAACAACAAAATCCGCTACATAGTCACCAACCACCTCTCCTTCATAAAAAACCCTAACTGGAAATCGATTAATATATTTTAGACCAGCTCTATCAAACTCAATCACCATAGCCCTCTCATAAACTTTCTCCAAAAACCAATAACCTAAAACATTGTAAACCTTGTAAAATATTTTAATAACCCCCTCTGTAATCCCTTCATGTTTCACTTCAACTTCCTCCGAATCAAATTATTCTTAGCCCCAAAATGCCCAATCACACTCTCCGACTCTTTCAATCCAAGTTTCAAACACTTATCAATATCCCAACCAATCATAAACCCAGCAACAAACCCCGACGCGAACGCATCCCCAGCCCCAGTCCTCTCAACAACTTTCACTTTGTTAGGCTTCAAAAAATACTTTTTCCCGTCGCTGTAACAAGTTATAACCTTATCCTTATCCGTCACAACAACAACCCCAGAACAAAACCCAACACCATATTTCCGCCGAACCAAATCAAACTCCTCCCGATTCAAAACAACAACATCACTCATCGCCAACAACTCCCGAATATTCTCAGCCCGGATTAAATACTCACTTGGATTAAACGCCACCTTCGTCCCATCTCTCTTCATCCTTCTCGCCAACTTAACCTGCGTCCTAAAACTCTCACCCAACACCGACGAGAAATACAACCACTTCGCCTTAAACTTCGCAACATCAGAAAACTTAACATTATTTCCCGGACCCTTAAAAGTTAATATCGTCCTATCCCCGCCACGACTATCCAGAATCACAGAATACCCCGTCTTCCCATCAACTCTCTTCCCTAAAAAACTAACTCTCTCCCGCTTCAATAAATCCAAAACATCGTCACCATTATTGTCGTCGCCAACATTACAAATACAACCAGTTTTCAAACCCAACCGAGCAAAAGCAACAGCAGAGTTCGTCGCCCCACCACCGACGTCAAACTTCAAATCCCGAACCAAAATCTTCGACCCAACCTTATACTCTATCTTCTTCCCACTCTGATTAGTAGAAACAAACACATCCACCACCGCACTCCCGAACGTAACAACATCAAACCTCATACAATAACCAAACTCAGAACAATTATAAACATTTCCCCAATCACAGAAACCTTTATTTAATTAAAACTCTTCTCGCGACAATGAAAAAGAAAAAAGTCTTGGTCGTCGTCGCACATCCGGACGACGAAACAATTTGGATGGGCGGAACTATTCTAATAAACAAAAACAAATGGGACACGACAATAATAAGTTTATGTCGACGAGACGACGAAGATCGCGCACCAAAATTTAAAAAAATTTGCGAAATTCTAAACGCAAAAAGTTACATCTCAGATTTGGAAGATGAAAAACTAAACAAACTTCCGCTCAACGAAATCATAAAGAGAATCGAAAACTTAATCCCGCGCAAAGACTACGACTACGTCTTCACGCACGGAGCAAACGGCGAGTACGGACACATAAGACACAAAGAAGTCCACAACAGCGTCGACAAAATGATAAAAAACAAACAACTCTCCTGCGACAAGCTCTTCTTCTTCTCTTACGCCAAGAAAAATAAAATCTGTTGCGCAGACAAAAACTCAGATAAACTTATAAGGTTGAAAGACAACACTCTATTAGAAAAAAAATATCTAATCCATAATATTTATGGATTTGATAAAGAAAGCTTCGAAGAAAAATCTTCAGAAAACATTGAAGCCTTCAAAATAAAAAAATGAAGTGTTTAATACTATATGCTTATCCCATCGAATCAGATGGACAAAGTCTCCAAGGAGATTTACTTCGTAGAGGGATATTGAACTACAACCACGAAGCAATCCCCTGCCACTTCAAAGACAGCCTACAAAAACAATTTTATCTAAAACACATTAAGCCAGACGTCTCATTCGGTATAGGATTTTGGGGAAACGTCCCAGAAATTGTTCAAGCCCCACTAAAACACGGAATCCGTCCAGTCCCATGGTTCAACTCCGATGGCTGGGTCGCAAACTACCAAGACGAATTTAACAAACTTGATTTGATGTTCACAACAAGCCAATGGGTCAAAGACATCTACAAAAGAGACGGCACCGACGTGAGCAAAATAGTCCCGATGCACATCGGAGTCGACCCAGACCTCTTCAAAAAAACAGACAACCCTGAACTAAACAAATCCATCAGAAGAATGCTCGGAGTAAAAGATAACGAAAAAATGATTTTAACCGTCGGTGGAGATGTAACATCAAAAGGCGCTCAAGAAATGATTAAAGCACTCGCTCAAGTCAACAAAGAATTCAAAGACTGGAAATACGTTTGTAAATCATGGACAAGTGAATGCGCAAGCGAATGGAGAGAAGCAGAAATAAAATTAGCAGAAGATTTAGGAATTATAGACAAATTAATATTCATCGACGACGAATTCTCCCCAGAATTCATGGTAGACCTCATAAACTCTTGCGACATCTACGCCGCCCCATCAAGGATAGAAGGATTCGGAATGATTCAGGTCGAAGCAATGGCCTGTGAAAAACCAGTAATCTCAATAAACAAAATGGGTCCAGGCGAAACAATCATCCACAACAAAACAGGATTTCTGGCAAAAGTCTCCGAAGAAATAAAACTAGACGAAGAATGGGCATACCCCTCAATGGGATTCAAAACAAAACACATCGTAAAATTCGATTCACCAAAAACTTTCGCATACCGAGCCGACGTCGAAGACCTAAGAAAATTCACACTAGCTCTCCTAACCGACGACGAACTATGCAAAAAAATCGGCAAACAGGGAAGAGAACACGTCATAAAAAACCTCGACTACCGCGACATCTCAAAAAAAATGATTGACATCACAAAAGAAAGATTAGATTTAAAATAAAATCCCATACTCCTCCTCTCTCAACCTAAATAATATCCCTAACCCATAAACACTCACCTCAATCCATTCTCCCCTATAAAAAACCAATCGACCTCAAATCTCAACCCCTTCCCTAACTGCCTCACTAACGACCCCAACACCGTCCCTATTCCTTTCAAACTCCTCTTGCGTATAACACAATATATCCACCGGATAATCCCACTCCCATTCAACCCCAACAAAAACACTCCTATCTCCCAAATTCATCCCAGAAAATCCATCCGAAACAACAACCAAATCAAAATCACTATCCTCATAAAAATTCCCCCTAGCCCGACTCCCAAAAAAAACTACCTTAAAGCTTCCCTTCTTCTTCAACTTATCAACAAACTTCCTTACAATAGAAAAATTCCATTTCATTGTTTGCACCATTTCAAAACCTCCCGGGCACAAATCAAAGCCCTCTTCGCCGTTTTCTCATCTAACAAATCTTCTTCCCTATCTGGATAACGACTTACTCTCTCAAACGGATTCAAAAACAAAGCATTATTCAATATTTCATTCGGAGCCCCCAACCTTCTACAAAGCGAACCCAATTCATGAGTCTTTACAAGCCCCAACCCCTTCAAAATACATCTCCCCTTCAACGCTTTCTCAGCAACCTGTTGCGCATAAAACAAAGCTCCATCAAACTCCTCACCATCCATCAATATCTTAATCTTTCTCAAATCCCCCTCTGCCTTCTTAATCCAAACCAAAAACTCCCCTTTTATTTTCTCATCTACCATAACACATAAACAAATCCAATCTTTATAAAACTACTCAACCAAATATAATACAGGTTCAATCCCCTAAATAAACACCCAAAAACCTCGACTACCGCGACATCTCAAAAAAAATAATTGACATCACCAAAGAAAGATTAGATTTAAAATAATAACCAAAAGAGTTATAAGCAACCTTTCATTCACAACATTAACATAATCCCAGGTGATCCGAAAGGGTTGCCTGATGTATTAAAATGGAATCTACAATAGTATTTATCGACGGAGGATATCTCTCATTCATCTCTAAATTTTTCGGGAAAGATAAACCACTAAAATACAAAATGGAAATCTTCGCAGAAAATCTTGCAAAATCAAAAAATTTTAATTGTAAAAAGATTTACTTTTATACAGCACCACCCTACCAAAATTCAATTCCAACGAAAGAAGAAAACGAAAGAAAAGCAAACTATGATAAATTTGTTTCAAAATTAAAAGAAGTTGGAATTATCATACGAGAAGGAAGATGCCAAAAAATAAACAACACTTACCAACAAAAAGGAGTAGATACCCTATTAACAATTGACCTCTCAAGAATTCCAAAAAAAGAAAAAATCTCAAACGTAATTGTTTTAACTTCAGATACAGACTTTGTTCCAATTATAAACGACTTGTCTGAAGACGGAATAAATGTAATCCTAGCTTACTTCACAGACAAGAAAAGAAAATCCGGATTATCATTATCTAATCACTTATGGAAAGCGTGCAAAAACAAGATAAAAATAAAAAAAGAATATTTTTTCAAATCACAAAAATAACCGACGACGAACTCTGCAAAAAAATCGGCAAACAAGGAAGAGAACACGTCCTAAAAAACCTCGACTACCGCGACATCTCAAAAAAAATGATTGATATTACGAAAGAAAGGCTAGATTTAAAAACGTAAGAATTTCTAATCCGCTACTTACCCAACCGAGGAGAAAACCAACGAAATTAAAATTTCGTATAACAAAGGGTAAAGGGTTTCACTTCGTTACACCCAAATTTTTCATTTACTTTGAGGGGTTCTTAGTCCTTCGGATAGATAGTCGGCTTCGCCGAAATTATTTTTTCTTTTTCGTTTTATACGATTTTTTCCTTTCTATTTTTTCAGCCTCTTTTCTTAAAATCGCAAAATAAAAAATTATAACAAATATTTCTCCCAAAATTAAATTTACAACCATCCAACCATATCTCTTAATTTTATAGGCGTTATATACCATTCCAATTCTAAAAATAAGAATCATAATAATTGAAATTAAAATTAGGAATCCTAAAATAAAATTAAAAGTATCATTATTACTCAAACTTTCTGAAGAACTTATGTATAAAACCATTGGAATTACAAATAGTGCTACTGCAATCCAAAAAAACTTATCCCAAAATTTTATCTTATTTTCATTAATCATTTTGTTTTATAATCATCAAAAAAATATTTAATATCAAGATTTTCTAGAACTTGTGTTTTTTTCAAATCTTTTACAGTTTTATTTGATTTAAATAAATCCAACATTTGTTTAAAATTTTCTTTATACATCTTGTTTTTTATTTTTGGCAGGAGTTGTTTGTGTGCTTTTTCTAAGCAATCTTTTCCACAAAAAGACCTTGTAGAATATCCTTGCTTTTCGTTAATGAATTTACTATTATGTTCTTTCCCACAAATAATACATTTATCTTTTTTATCTGTAATGCTATTTTTCAAAGTGTATCCATTTTTGAAAATATATTTTTGAGCACATCCGAAAGAACAAAAATCTCCTACATTTGTATATCCTCCATTTAATTCTAAAACCAAACCATCGTGCCCTTTCCCACATTCAAGACAGGTATATTCAAATTCTCTCCCCAATAATCTTTTTACTTTTTGTTTTAGGTTCATAAATTTAGTTATAATTTAAACCTTATAACTTTACCGGAAACTTCTTTTTTAGAAAAAAAGCATTAGCTCACACTCATAACTATTTATTTACAAGAACTAGAGACGACGCTATAATTAGCATATATTGGGAAAAAATATTCAGCCGTTACTAAAGATTCGGGTTTATCTTCTCCCGCCCATGCCTCTCCTGTAATATTAAATCGGGGCTTACCTGCTTCTTCAAGAGGAATAAGTTTTCTTTTTTCTTCAATGAATATTATTTCTCCAAGAGGTTTCAATTCAAAATTTATAATGTATTGAACATGTTCTTTCTTGATAATCTTGCCCTCTTTATCAGTTTCCTCAAAAAGGTTATCATATTTGAGATTGGAACAATAGTAATGATTTTTATTTTCTCCAATACTTTCTCCTTTTCTACAATAATTACTAAAATACAAAGGGTCGGGAGCAATTATTTTAGAACCATCACTCCATGTAGAGATAATTTCTTTATCATCAGAATATAATTTGTATTCTCTTTTGCCAGAATAATGTGACCAATAATTATCAATTGTTCCTTCTATTAATGTGATTTTTTCGGGAACTATCCCCCCAGGGCAAGAATTTTTTCCCAAATTAATATTGTTAATAGAGGTCTTAATTCCACCAACATCATAAGCATAAGTAAACCCAATTAGAACCAAAATACATACTATGATTATTTTAGTAAGTTTTTCCATATTATATGTATTGAATATTAATTTTTAAGATTAACTGTTCCTCCATTATTAATGATATTATGTTTTCCATGTTGTTCTATCTTTGCATGGGAAAAATCATAAGTTGGAGTAGGTTTTTTTAAGATTTTTGCAAATACCCATTTTAATCCAAAAAGAACTAAATTTCTCGCATCCTTACTTAACCCAAAACCAATTATAATTAAAATTACTGAATTGAACAAATCAAAATTTACCTTAGCAAAATAATATATTCCAACAAAAATAAATATTGCTCCTGCTATATTTTGAACTTGCCTTGCTTGTTCCGGAGTTAATTGAACTTCATTCTCTGCCATAATATTTTATCAAATTTTAAAGTATTTAATCTTTGTTGTATCTTCTTTTCAAAAAAGAAGCAAAATAAGAACCCCTCATTTCATTAGGAAAAAAGAAACAAAAAGCGGACAATCTCTCAAAATTTAATGGTCGTCGGAACCATCCCCCTAAAATGAAATTTTAAACTCACGAGGAAACTTTTTGTTTCAGCTCGTGCCCTTCGGGTCTGGGAACAGCAGATTAAACAGAAAAATGTTTTCTCTTCAACGCAACCCAAACAAAAAATCCTATTCATCCTTTTCATCCTGCTAATTATTCCAACCCTAAACCAAAACTCTCTTCCTCTTCAACGACTCATAAGCCAAAATATACCCCCCCGCACTCCAAGCCTGAAAAATCCCATGAGTCTCCTTCGTTATCGGATTCACCCACTCAGGAAAAAGATTCCCTTTCATGTTCACCTCAGCCAACTTCCCCAACTCAATCCTCGCCTCCCTATACTGCCCAATCCTAATCAATGCCAAAACATAAAACCCTCCAATAAAAGGCCAAATCCCACCATTTAAATAATGATAAGGTTTCCCCGCGTCACAATCCATATAATAATTCTTCCACTCCTTACTCCCCTTCCTTATCGCCGGGAAAATCGCCTTCATCGGATACGGCTCATTAATGCTCTTCTCCTTAATCCAAGCAACAATCTTCTTCGTCATCTTCTTATCAGCCAACCCAAAAACAATCGCCATCAAATTCCCAAACGAATCAAACCACTCCCCAATCTCCTTATATTTATTATGATTCTTCCACCGATACGCCCAATAAAAATCCCCGTTCCACAAATTCACGCCATCATCTTTATTCACCAAAAACTTCAACCTCCTCGCAATCCTCCTCTTCCCAATCAACCTCAAAACTTTATAATACAACGCCTGCGTATTTATCGTCCTCCCATACTTGTGCGGAAACGCGTCCTGCCAATCCGTCGTAGGTAACTGCTCCAACATCAGGTCCTCGCCCATATCTTGATAAGACAACCACACAATCGTCTTGTCAATTTCCTTCTTCCACTTCCTAAACAACGAAGCATCTCTATATCTCTTCTTATAAACATAATGCCCAATCACAAACCACAAACTCGAATCAATCGAAAGATAATCCACCTGCGGCCTCTTCCTCTCAAACTTAAGAACAGCATTCGGAATCTGCCCCCGCTCACTCTGATGTTTCCCGAGCATCTCAAGACTTCTCCTGAAAGTCTCCCTAATCAACTCACCATCCTCTCCACCAACCAAACTCGCTCCAAGAAAAGTTATAAAACTATCACGACTCCAAACTCCCTTATACCCATTCTTCCCACCCGACGCAAACAAACCATATTTAGTAGAACAAAGTTTCAAAACCTCGACCGCCTTCTCATAAGCAACATCCAAAACATTCACATCAACCATCTTTCCAAACTAAAAACTCAAAACATTATAAACCTTCCTCAATTACTCAAATACAAAATCCCAACCCCTAAATCCGTGTCTTCCGTGTCCTCAATGCCTCATCCATGTACCTTCCCCTCATATATATAACTCTACACATCAACAACAACAACCAAATCCTTATGCTTCCTTAAAAAACTAACCGGACAATCCAAACCAACTTCCCCCTTTATTAATCTCCCAATCGCCAACATCTTATCCTTCCCCGACGCCAAAAGAATAATCTTTTTCGCCGAAAAAATAGTTTTAACTCCCATCGTCAACGCCCTCTCAGGAACCTTCCGAAAAATTCCAGAATTCCTCTTAATCGTCTCCGCCGTCAACTCAACTAATCTCGTCCTACTTGTCTTCAAAGAACCAGGCTCATTAAATCCGATATGCCCATTCACCCCAACCCCCAAAATCAACAAATCAATCGGACTATCTTTAATCAATCTCTCATAATCCCGACACTCCTTCTTCCAATCTTTCACCTCACCATCCAACAAATTCACATTAGACTTCTTAATATTAACACGCCCAAACAAATTCCTAAACATATAACTAAAATAACTCCTCTTATCACTTTTCGCAATAGGATAATATTCATCAAGATTAAAACTCCTAACCCCAGAAAAATCAATCCTCCCTTTCCTATAAGCCCTCACGAGTTCTTTATATAACCCTAACGGCGTCCGCCCCGTCGCAAACCCCATCACAATATTTTTCTTCTTCAAAATCTCACCAACAACAATCTCCGACGCCACCCGCGACATCTCGCCATAATTCTTAACCTTAATTAATTTCATATCAACCTAAAATAACCAAGCTTAAAACAATTATAAACTTTTCCCCAATCCCCCAACCAACCCAACAACTTCATCTTTTAACCCATCCAACTTCAAACCAATCTCCTTCAACCGCAAACAAACCTTAACGCCAGAAATCCTCTTCAACTCAATCTCCCCCTCAATCTTCCTAACCTCCTCCAACTTACCAACGACAACATCAACCCCAATTAATTTCTTCATCTCACCCAACTCTCCCCTTATCTTCCCAACCAAAGCAACCTGCCCCTCAACCTCAGAACTCATCATACCACAACTCTCCAAAATCCCAAGCAACTTTCCACTACCAGAAGAAAACTCCGAAACAAAAGCATCCCTAAATCTCTTAACAATCCCAAGCTCCCTCTCATTAACATGCACAATCCCAATCAACTTCTTAAAATCAACAAGTCCCTTCAACCTAACAATCTCCCCATCCAACATCCTCGACAAAACCCCAACCTTTTCCTTCGCCCTCAATCCCTCCAAATAATCCGAACTCTTCTTAATTAAATCAATCTCCTCTCTCAAATTATCAACCATCTTCTTCAACTTAACAACTCCATCCTCATTCACCAAAACCTCCCTCTCAAATTCCTTCAACCTATCCTCCATTCTCCCAACCTCACCAAACTTCAACCTAATCTCAGAACACATCCTCAAACCAATAATCAAACTCTTCTCCCCATCAAAAATCTTAAGCAACCCATTGTAAAACTTCCGAACCTCATTTCGAACCGCCATCATCTCGTCCCCAACCAAATAAGTCGCCCTCTCATAAACCTTAGCGCTCGCCTTCTCAAAACCAACAAACACTTTCCCAATCTCATTAACAAACCCCACCAAGCCCCCAGCGTCCAACACCCCTATACCCCGAACACCAACACCCCGCTCACCATTTAACTTCTTCAGTTCCTTCAATAAACCCCGAACCAAACCAACATACTTATCCAATCCCTGTCTAACCAAAATCTTCGCTCTCTCATACTCTTTCTTGGACTCAATATCAATCCTCTCCAAAACACCCAACTTCTCCTCGACAGAAACATAAAAATCCTCAAACTTCCCCGCAATCTCAGACAAAACCACGCGCTCCCTTTCCTTCAAAACCCTAACCATCTCCCCAAAAACTTTTTCAGCATCCCCATAAGACAAACTCCCAACTTCAACTTTCTCTCCAACCGACTTCTTCTTAAAAAAATCAAATATTCCCATGTAAAGTAACAAGAATCACCACTTATCTATTTTTCTCCAATGCAACAAAATGGCAACAAAGTTACCCTATCTTAAACCTACCACCTACCACCTCCAGGGCTGAAAGCCCTGGTAGCTTCTCCCCCGCCAAATAAGCAACCAATGCCCCACCTGACAAACTAATATGCCCAAACCCTGACAACTTATATTTCTTAATCGTATCATTCAAATGCCCACCACCAATTAAACTAAATCCCTTAGACTTCCCAATCGCTCTCAATAACGCGACGGTCCCCTTCGCAAATTTTCTATCAGCAGAAAAACCAGCCGGCCCTTTCATAAAAACAACCTTCGCCTTCCTAATCTCACCAACATACTTCTCAATAGTCTTAGACCCAATATCAAAAATCTCATCATCACAAGGAAACTCATCCAACAACCTTTCAACCCGTCGCCCCCCAACCTTCACAGCAAAATCCTCCGGCATCAAAATTTCCCCACCACCATTCAACTCAAAATAATCCGTATTAGTCCATGTTAGTCTGTGGTTAAATTTCTTCCCCAATATCAACTTGCCCAACTTCCCAACAATCTCAAAAAAATCTTTAACAACTTTTTTTAAATATTTATTCTGCGCCCCTAAATCATTCCCCTTAGCAATCAAACAAGTCTGCCCAAACAAACCACACGCCAATATTTTTTTGCGACCTGCGACCTGCGACCTGCGACCTGCCGCGGCAAGAAGCCGCATATTATCCTCCGGCTTCGCCCCACCTAAAATAAAAAGCGACCTGCGACCTGCGACCTGCGACCTGCGACCTGCGACCTCACGTAAAGCGCGCACCTCTTTCTCCAACAACCTCCCAGCAAAAGAAAACAAATACTTAGGAAACAAAACAACCGACGCCTGCTTCCGATGACAAACCGAAAACGCATCATTAACAAAAACATCCGCGACTCCAACCAACTTATACAACTCATTCCTCTTCCCCTTCTCCGGCAGAAACTCATCCTCAACAAATCTAACATTATCCAACAAAACAGCCTCGCCATTTTTCAAATTCTTAATCGCCACAATCGCCTTCGTCCCACAAACATCATCAACAAATTTAATCCTAACATATTTATTCAAAAACCGAGCATGCGACTTCAAAGAAACAAAATCCCCACCGACCTGCGACCTGCGACCTGCGACCTGCTTCGTCGGCCTCCCTTGATGGGAGACGACAACAACCCTCGCCCCCTTCCGCTTCAATTCCCTAATAGTCTCCGACGACGCCCGAATCCTCTCACTCTCAATCACCCTTCCGACTTCCGACTTCCGACTTCCGACTCGCAAAACACGAACATCAGAATTCAAATCAGCCCGAACCAAAACAACCTTCCCTCTAAAATCAAAACCATCCAAACCCCTCATTTTCTCTTTCCTCTATAAAAAAACTTATTCACCATCTTCTTATTAATTAAACTAACCTTGTCAGCCATCTTTAATAAAGGTTTAGAAATACACTTTTGAAAATAACAAACCTCAATCTCCTTCCCTTTTTTCTTAATTCTCTTTAACAGCTCAACAAAATCCCCATCACCAGAAATCAAAACACATTTATCATAAATACCATTATAACAATCTTCAATCATATCCAACGCCAAACAAATATCATCACCCTTAATCGTATAATACTCCTCTCCTAAAATATTCAACCTCGACTTCCTCGTGCACAATTTAACCCAAACCTTAGGAATACTACGAATATGAGAAAATAACTTGTTTTGTTTTTCCCAAACCTTAGAATTTATTTTCTTCTTAACAAACGCATTATAATAATAAATTCTCACTAAAACATCCTCGCCACACAATTTCTTAATATACTTCTCAAAATCAAAATTCAAATCACTATAACTTGGATTTATAGAAGTTAATCCTCCATAAAAATTAGCACCATCAATATAAACACAAACCCTCTTCATAATATTAAACCCCAACGTTAGACACGATGGGGATACATAGCGGGATGTCCGAAGACTAAACGATCCCTGTCGCAAAAAACAAAATACAACTTCTTATTTAAATCTTCCGCCACAAACATCAGAATTCAAATCAGCCCGAACCAAAACCACCTTCCATCTAAAATCAAAATCATCCAAAGTTTTCATTTCTCCTTCTCCCGATAAAAACATTTATTCACCATCTTCTTATTAATAAAAGTAAATTTATTCTTCCTAATTAAAACATCCGAACAAACCTCTTTGAAAGTATAAACCTCAACCTCTTTTTTAAAAGTTTTTACCGCTCTCAATAACGGAGCAAAATCGCCATCGCCAGAAACCAAAACCGCTTTATCATACTTGTCTTTAGCCGCGTCCATAATCATATCCACAGCCAAAGAAATATCATCACCCTTTATTGAATAAAACTCATCATCCAAATCATTTAACCTCTTTTGCCGTCGACATAAAATAACTTCAAACTTTTTCAATTGCCTCAAACGATTAAACAATCTCTGTTGCCTTTCCCACTTATTCACATTCAACCTTCTCTTCAAAGAAGCATTATAATAATTAACCTTCACAATATCCCCGCCTTTACATATCTCATCAACAAACTTCCCAAAATCAAACATAAAATCACTATACCTTTTATTTATCGTCTTTATCCCATAAACAAAATTAGCACCATCAATATAAATACAACTTCTTTTTCTCATTTTAAAAAACACCGGCGTTGCCGAAGCAAAACCGGGAACACGATTTGCGGGATGTCCGAAGACTTAAGGCAATCCCTGTTACCTTGACACACCCAATTCCCCCTCTTATTTAAATCTTCCGCCACGAAACATCAGAATTCAAATCACTACGAACCAAAACCACCTTCCATCTAAAATCAAAATCATCCAAAGTTCTCATATCACCCAAGCAACAAACACAACCACCTATATAAAATTTCCCAATACAACAATTCTTAAACCCTTACCTTTTTCCTTTTTATCCACTCAAAAAAATCTCTTGTAGGCGGAATAATTGCACTACGAAGACCATATTGACAAAAATCCACACTCGCAACAATTCCTCCTCCACACAAAGCCCCCACCCAAGGACCTTCTCCTGCTATATAAGATCCCAAAGCTCCCACTCCTGCTCCAATAACTCCATATCTTAACACATGTTTAATCGTCCCATTAGCAGAATAGTAAAGGGCACCCTTAATTACTTTAACAAAAGATTCAAAAGATGGCTCTCTAATTATATGAAGAGTTCAGAATATTCCACAAAGTATCAACCCTATCAAAATCATGCCTTGGGTCAAACTCATTCTTTATCTTACCTAATAAACTTCCCATACTTCTAATAACCAACCAACCTTTTTAATTATTTCCATCTCACTACATAATCCAACCCCGCCAAAGCCGCCTTAGCCCCCTCGCCTGCCGCCACAACAATCTGCTTCGCCACAACATCCGTACAATCCCCAGCCGCAAAAATCCCAGGCACCGACGTCAAATTCTCATTATGCGTCCGTGTCCCCCGAAACAACATAATCTCCCCCCATTTATTCTTCTTAACATCAGTAAACCCAGCTTCAGTAATCAACCCAACCTCAACAAAAACCCCATCAACCTTCAACAATTTTCCCAGCGACCGACGACCAGCGACCGACGACCCAGAATCACTATATTTAATACCACTTACTTGTGATTCACCGACGATAGTCGTGACCTTCGCCCCAGTAATCACAAAAATCTTCTTCTCCGCCAAAACCTTATCTCTCAAATACTTCTCGCCACCCAACTTCACATTCGCCTCCAACAAATAAACCAGCCGAGCATACTTCGACAAAAACAAAACCGCCTCCATCCCAGAATTCCCTCCACCAACAACCGCAACATCCTTCCCTTTATACAACGGCGCATCACAAGTCGCACAATAACTCAACCCCTTCCCCAAAAACTTATCCTCCCCAGGAACCCCCAACTTCCTCGGCTTCTTCCCTGTCGCAATCAAAACCGCCTTCGCCTCATATACATTCTTCTTCGTCTTAACAACTATCTTCCCATGCGACCTGCGAACGCTAAGAATCTCCGCCGTCTTAATCTTAATCCCATACTCATCCAAACTCTTCTTAAAATAATTCGTCAACTCAATCCCTGTCAAAGGAGTCGCAATCCCCGGATAATTATCAACCTCAGAACTCCAACTCATCTGCCCCCCAACATCCATACTAATCACCAAAAAATTCACCTTCCGCCGCGCCGCATAAATCGCAGCAGTCATCCCCGCCGGCCCCGCCCCGACAATCACCAAATCATACACCATCTTCAAAATCAAAAGAACAACAATATTATAAACTTAACCCTAATCAACTAATTAGAACTCAACCTCTCAACCAAACCTCTCATAGCAACATCTACTTCGCCAACATTCTCACCTTTTTCAATTGCTTCAATCTCATAATCATGAAATACATCTCTATATTTTCCTTTCATAGATTCAGCAAAACAACCTCCATGTCTTATTTGACTTTTAATATATCCGAATGCTTCCTTTAAACGACCACTAGAAACACTAGCAACACCAATTTCCAACACATCCAAAATCCCAAGTTTATCACTATGATTCCGCATAGCATAGGCCATTATATCGTAAGCAACAATTTTTTCCTTACTTAAACCATTTCCCATACATAAAATAAACTAAACAACTATTTAAGCCTTCCCCCAAAAATTCACCACCAACCAATAAATACTATTTTTTCTTCTTCGTCTTCCTCTCTATCCACCGAATAACTCCACTAATCATTTTCCCAATCTCATCTAACTCTTTCAAATATTTATCCTTATCCTCGACGCTAAAATATCCAAACTCAAAACACCTCCCAATCTGAACTTCCAACTCCTTCGCACTCCCCCTCGCAATCTTCAAAGCATTAATAAAAACATTAACACTCTTCCCAGAACCCTCAGAAATATTATCAGGAATACTCGCCGACGACCGCCTCATCTGAGAACCAACCTCAAAATTCTCAAACTTCGGAAAACTCAAAGTCCGTTTATGAATTTCCTTACTCAAAATATCCGCCCTCTGCCAAACCTTCATCCTCCTATAGTCCCACATAAATTAATAAGTCCAAACAAAATATATAAAACCACCGCCCACGCCAAGTCATCTACCGAAAGGCAAAGCCTTTCGTTCTACCAGAAAAATCAAAGATTTTTCTATTCTACCAAAACGCAAAGCGTTTTGTTCTACCGACGAAGTCGTTCTATCAACTCAACCATCCGGCACGAATACCCCCACTCATTATCATACCACGACAAAACCTTAACCAAATTCCCATTCACCCGAGTCAACTTAGAATCAAAAATAGAAGAAGCAGAATTCCCAACAACATCAGAAGAAACAATCTCCTCCTCGCAATATTCCAAAACCCCTTTCATCTTTTTCAGCGACGCCCTCTTCATCGCCCGATTAACATCCTCAACACCAACTGACTTCCCAACCTCACAAACAAAATCACAAATACTCCCACAAGCAACAGGAGCCCGAATCGCCATCCCATCAATCTTCCCCTTCAACTTCGGAATCACATCAACCGTCGCCTTCGCTGCTCCCGAAGTCGTCGGAACCAAATTCACACCAGCCGCCCGCCCCCGCCGAAAATCCTTATGTGCCCCATCAACAAGCACCTGGTCCCCAGTATACGCATGCACCGTCGTCAAAAACCCTTTCTTCAAACCAAACTCATCATCCAAAACCTTAACAACTGGCGCAATACAATTCGTAGTACACGAAGCCATCGAAATAATCTTATGCTCCTTTTTCAAATCCTTCTCATTAACACCCAACACAACCGTATAATCAACACCCTTCCCCGACGCTGAAATCAAAACCTTCTTCGCCCCAGCAATTAAATGTTTCGAAGCCCCTTCTCCGCTCGTAAAAAACCCAGTCGACTCAACAACAACATCAATCCCCAACTTCTTCCAAGGCAAATTCTCGGGCTCTCTCTCAGAATAAATATTTATCTTCCGCCCGCCAACTCGAATAAACCCATCACCAGCAACGACAGACTTCCCATAATTACCATAAACAGAATCATACTTCAATAAATAAACTAAACTCTCAACACTCATCAAATCATTCACAGCGACGACATTCACACCTTTCTCCAACGCTCGCCTAAAAATACACCTTCCAATCCGACCAAAACCATTAATAGCAACCTTCATCCTCTTACTCACACAACCAAACCCAATTTAATAAACCTTTCTCTAACTAATAAAAATAAAAAATAAATTTCTGCTTCCTCCTACGCCGCTCTCTTCACAAAACAGTCATGACAAAAAACATCTCGTCCTTCAGTCGGTTTAAACGGAACCTCGCATTCCTTCCCGCATTTTGAACAAATAGCTTTATGTTTCTCTACCGGTCCTCGATTAAAATTACCTCTCCCTCCAAAATTACTCCTACCGCCAAAGTTACTCCTTCCACTAAAATTACTTCTCCCGCCAGAATTACTCCTTCTGTTATCAAATTTTCTTCCTTCCATATTATTCTTTCTCCTTTCACTACATACGCATATTAGACATCTAATATCCAACATCAAAAGTTTTTACCACTTTAAAAACCTATGCAACCCCATAATTTTTTAAACAACCAAATCATAAACCCACATGCGGAATTGGTTTAGTGGTAGAACGTAACGTTGCCAACGTTGAGACACGAGTTCGATTCTCGTATTCCGCAT